>JAYWBY010000399.1:0-4565 GCA_043781115.1 Pseudomonadota bacterium | reverse complement strand
AAATCCATGCTCGACATCGGCCCGCCGGGGTGGCCGCTGTTGGCTTTATGGACGCCATCGATCACGAGACCTTTGAGAACATTGACGAGCTGCTGGTCTTGCATGTGCTTTGCGCCCTACGCCGAGAGGTTTCGTTACCTGTCGCTATGCCTGACGTTATGTATGAATGATCCGATGATGGCGGCGATTATAGGGACGCCTCCAGGGATCCGCTACTGCAAAAAGATATTTTCATATCAATGGTTTACCACCTTTGCGCCGACCCCATTTTAGCTTGACGTCATCGACGAAAAAAAATCGCCGGCGCTGGCGCCGTGATTTTTTTGTTTGGAAGTAACGCGCCGAATTGCGTCGAGCTTTACCGGCTCTTTCAAGATTCGCCAAGTTCGAGCCGATAACAAACCGCTGGAGCGTCGACAGACGACACCTCCTCCCATGGCTCGATCCACTTGACGATGCCTAATTCTGCCATTCAATTGCCACTTGGGGAGTTACCCATGCGAGCTTTCGGCCTTGGCTCTTTCGTATTTGTTTTGACTGCTTGCGGTGGGACCGTAACCTCAGAACGCAGCACAAACTACGACGAAGCGCTACCTAGCGCTTTAGCCTTAGAAGCCTCGCCGTCGCCGTGCGCGGATCTAGCGGCATGCGCCGTCGCGTCCAAGAAGATCGTTGGCGGCGTTCGGACCTACAAGCTCACTCCCGGCGGGACTTACCAGAGTCAAAAGTTCGTCATCGCCGATGAGACCAGTGTGACGAGTACGGTCTTCGACGGTCTCGGCGCGACGATCGTGGTAAATGGATCCTCGACTGGGGCCGCGAACAACGCGGTCTTTCAAATCACGTCGAGCAACGTCACGATCAAGAACGTCACGATCCAAGTTCACCGTGCCGTCAGCAGGGGCGCAATTGCCGTCGACGGGCGGGCGAGCCTGCCCGCACAAGAAAACGTCACGCTCCTAAACGTCAAGATCGTCGACGACTCCTCGCTCGGCAACAAAGCCGTCGTCGTCGGACCGAACGTCGATACCATCGATTTTCTCAACAGCTGGTTCGTAGGGACACTTGGCGCGGCGATCGACGTGAACCAGCCCGGCGTCAAGAACCTCACAATCGACAATTCCCATTTCATCAATGTGAATATCGGGCTTTTGACCAACAACAAAGCTCGCGATCTGACGCACGTCGTCGTCCGCAGGAGTGAGTTCACCGGCATTATCGACAGCGGCCTGCAGCTCAACCATCCCGTTTACAATCTCGAGTTGAACGATACCCAGAGAGGCTATCTTCAGCAGATCTACAACGTGACCGTCAGGTCGCTGTCTTGTGTCGGGACCACGCCAGCTATCAACGGGGTGGTTCTCGTGCAGGTGGCCACGCTGACAGCTGCCGAAGCGGCCAAACTCTCGTTCATCGGCAGTTGCGATCCGACGACTGGCCCGACGAACTTCACCATCGAGGACAACGACTTTACGATGCCGGCCTTGCCTTCGTCCCTTGACTTGGACAACGGCCACTGCATCGCCCTGGCGGGCGTCAAGGATGCCAAGATCGTACACAACCGCTTCCACTACTGCATCTACAACGCCATCCACATCGAGGACCAGTCTGCCAGAATCTGGATCCGCGACAACACCATCACCACAGTCGGCGGCTACGCTGGCCATTGGAGTAAGAACACGGCATCTATCTGGGCTATGCAGAGCCGCAACATCGTCGCCTTCAAGAACGACCTGGGCAGCGCTCGCGACTGCGGGGTTCATCTGTACCAAACTTGTGGCGTGCAGTTGCTCGGCAACACTATACCGTCGGCGACAGCTGCCTACACGCCGGTTTGCTACAACGCCGAGGTCGAAACAAACCTCGTTCAGAACGCCGCGGCTACCGCCACCTGGCCAGCGGACACGAGCGTCTGCACCGTACCCAATTAAAACACGTCTTTTTCAATGGGCAAATCGCCGGCCTTGGGCAATTCAGACAGCGAGATGTTGACGTAGCTGAAGCCCTTGCCCCGGCGATACACCTTGAGCCGCACCTGGTCGCTCGGTTCTTTCTGAGACATCAGGCGCTGCAAGTGATTCAGGTCGGCGACCTTCTCCTTGTCGAAGCCCATGATGAGGTCGCCGATCTTGAGCCCGGCTTTGTGCGCCGGTCCCTCGACGATCAGGTTCGAGATGATCACGCCGTAGATCCCTTCGAGCTCGTCCGAGCTCTCAATCTCGTCGCGCGACAGGATGTTCTTGCCGACGATGCCGATCCAGGGGCGTTTGACCTTGCCGTAGCGAACGAGGTCTTTCGTCACGATCTTGGCGAGGTTGATGGGCATGGCGAAGCCGATGCCCGGGCCTTCCGAGGCGACAGCAGTGTTGATGCCTATGACCCGGCCGCGGATGTCGAGGAGTGGTCCACCCGAATTGCCGGGGTGAATGGCGGCGTCGGTTTGCAGGAAGTCGTCGTAAGGCCCTTGGCCGATGACCCGGCCGCGCGCCGAAATGATGCCGCTGGTGACGGTGTGGGCGTAACCGAAGGGGTTGCCGATCGCCAAGACGACGTCGCCGACCCTGAGCGAATCGCTGTCTCCCAGGTCGAGCGGCGCCACGTCTTTCGGCAAGGTCACCGACAGGAGAGCCAGGTCGGTCTTGGTGTCTAGACCGACGACCTTGGCGGAGACTTTGCGCTTCGATTTAGCGAAGAGCACTTCGATGACGCTGGCGCCGTCGATCACGTGGTTGTTGGTAAGGATGTGGCCTTGCTTGTCGATGACGACGCCGGAGCCGACGGCGTGGGTCGCCGCCGTGCGCGGGATGACGCCCTTCAAGAAGAATTGATAGAGGTCGAGCGCCGGGTCTTTATTCGCCGTGTAGGTCGTAGTCCGGATGTTGACCACGCCCGGTATCGCACGCTCCGCGATGTCGGCAAAGGAGTCGTACACTCGCGCGGAAGCGAGCGGCGCTTGCATCGTCAACAACGCTAACCAGAATCTTAAGCTCATATCCGCATATTTTACCATGGATGGGGTCAGGCACCTCCGGTAAGTCCCCGTCTTCCCAACTCTCTGGACAAGTACCCATCTTCACGACATAATTTGGGTGCACATGTAGAATTCTCCTGACCTTCGGAGCGGTTGATGGCTGTGTCGCTTAGACGTCTTGCCAAAATTTCGGGTTGGGGTGTGGGTGTCGCCGTGGTCGGAGGTATCTCGGGCTTTCTCGGGATTCTCGCGGTCGTCTACGCGCTCGTTTACTTCGGTGATGATTCGAACCTGAAAAAGGCGACGATCATGGCCCGGATCAACGAGGAAACGAACATCTACATGCTCGACGGCGAGACGCAGATCGGCTCGATCTTCGCCGCCGCGCATCGTCGTTACGTGCCGATCGACGAAGTGCCGGCGCACATGATCAACGCCATCATCGCCGCCGAGGACAAGAACTTCTATAGCCACCACGGTATCGACCCGGGCGCCATCATGTCGGCCGGGCTCGGCTATTTCAAGGGCGGCCGCATGCGCGGCGCCTCGACTTTAACTCAGCAAACGGCGCGCAACATCCTCGGCTGGTGGGAGCTGTCGCTCAGCAGGAAGTTTCGCGAATGGATCGCGGCGCTGCAGCTAGAGCGCCTTTATACCAAGCGCCAAATCCTCGAATTCTACTTGAATCAATTCTACGTTTCGGGCAACGGCAACGGCATCGGCATCGCCGCCCGCTACTACTTCAACAAGGACGTGCGCGACCTGGATCTGGTCGAGTCGGCCTTCATCGCCGGGTCGGTAAAGGGGCCGAGCGCCTACGACCCCTTCATCAAGTTCACCAAGGAGCGTCGCGAGCGCGCCATCAAGAACGCCTACCACCGCAAGAACTACGTGCTCCGCCGGATGTACGAACAAGGCTGGATCAACGACGAAGTGTTCAAGGCGGCCTGGGAGATGCCGGTCAAATTCAACCGAGGCAAGTTCACCAGCGAGGAGGTCGCCCTCGTCCACTTGATCCGCCAGCAACTGACCCGCAAGGAGATCCTCGAAGCCTTAGGGATAGAAGACCCCCGCGAGTTGAGCGCCGCCGGCCTTAAGATATTCACCACTATCGACGGCGAAATGCAGCAGGCCGCCCAGCTCGCCGTCCGCCGCAACCTCTCGCGCCTCGAAACGATCCTTACCGGCTACAAAGAAGAGAAGCCCGAGTTTTTGCAGAAACGCCGCGCGCTATCGGTCAACGACTTCTATTTCGGCCAAGTCACGGAATTCGGCGGCACAGCCAAAGAGCCGAGCATCAAGCTCAATTTTGGCCTCCCGACCTGCGAAGTGCCTTACGAATCGGTGATGCGTTACGCCAAGCAGCTCGACCTGCCGTTCAACCGCGGCTGGCAGAAGGAGGCGGCGGACCTCCTGAAAAAGCTGAAGGTTGGCGACGTCCTCTACGTCGAAGTGAAGGAGTACAACGTCGAGGCTCACGACGGCGTTTGTGAATTGATGAAGCGGCCGCGCGTCAACGGCGGCCTGATCGCGCTCGACAAGGGTGAAGTGCGCGCCGTGGTCTCGGGCTTCGACACCAAAGGCTTCAACCGCG
>JAYWBY010000398.1:0-4567 GCA_043781115.1 Pseudomonadota bacterium | reverse complement strand
AAGTTTCCGATAACAGCTTTACCTAAATAGTGAGGTACCAATGTCTCGTTTCCATATGACTCGTGGGCTCTATCTCGCTCTGCTGGCCTCCAACGCTTGCGGTAATGCTAACTTCGGCGGCGCAAACAATGCGGCGAATGGCAGCAGCGAAAGCACCACTAGTGGCGAGCTTGCTCCGCGCAATGGCACTCAGACGACCACTGAGGACACTGCGCCCGCGAACTCCACGACGACAGCGTCGACTGACTCCCCGGACACGAATGCCGCCACGAACACCGCTTCGTCCATTGACAAGGTATCGAACTCCAAAAAAGAAGGCGGTAGTGAATGCCTGGCCGGAACGGCCGTGATCATCGGCCCCACAACGCCAAAGGATGCCAACGACGTCCCGACAATTGCCAATGCAGCCGAAGTGAAGGGAATCCAACTGATAGTCAATGTGAATGGGATCACGACTCGCCATGTATTATTAGTTAAGGATTTCCCGAAGCTCGAAGTGGTCTGCATGACGGTGAACGGTGACAACGACAAGGCCTACATGGAAACAGATTTACCAAGTACCGGTCATATGCGCGTAATTCAAAACGGCGAAGGTTCCACCGTCGAAGTGAAGACTCGCTTCCCCGCCACGGGCAGTTTCATTAGCAACGGAGGTGGAGCTTCGACTATTTACACACAAACCGAAACCTCGCCGCCTGCGGCTGAATCCAAGATGCAGTTTAGTTGGAATGGCGACGCAACGACGGGCAAGCTGGACATAGCCAGTAGCCTCCCCATTTCCCTAATCCTCAGCGGGACTCCGGCGGTAACCGCGACAACGCATGGTGCCGTAACCGAATTGGTCGCTGGCAGCAAAGATAGCTCGCTCAATTTAGCAATCTTCGGCCACGACTGCCCGTTAAAGGTGGGAAGCGGCGCGGTGACCTGCACGAAACAACCCTAAGGCAAGAAGACAGCTACTTCACGGGGATGACCGCTTGGTCGTCCCTATATTGCTCGTCGACGTAACGCTTGTAGGCGATCGTGATGGTTCCGCTTTGCTTGGCTAAGGCGATTTGAGCATCGAAGTCGCTTAGCGTAAAGATCGGCACATTGTTGATACGCCGCAGCAGGTCGTCCGTTTTCAGGCCTGCCTGGTCCGCAGGACTACCGGATTCGACTTTGGAGAAGTAGAGCCAAGGAGCGTTGTTCCAGGTCGTACTCAGCAGTTGGACACCCAGGCGAAACGCCGAGCCAGCCCCTTGCGCCGGGCTCGACGCCACCGGGTCGGCGTGGGTGGCGGAGCCGGACACTTGAAACACCGCCTCGCCGTCTTGCGGCGGATTGGGGCGGCGATAGGTGAGCTTGATCCTGCCCGCAGCCGTGACTTTGGCGAACTCGCGGTCGTAGTCCGACCGCCACGCGCCTCGACCGCGGGGCGGAAGCCTTCCACTAGGTTGGTGGCTTGGGCGTCGAGGAACATGCCTTCGGGCGTCAAGCCCTTGGCTGACACCAAGAATCCGTCCTCACCGCGGCAGGAGCCCCAGCCGCCCGCGACAAGGACGACGACGCTCCCGCCGCCAGACTCGGCCGAAGCCAGGTTTGAGTCAACCCGCTGCTTGCAGCCGACTAGGGCGGTCAGGCAAACCAAACTTGAGAAAAACAGCGCTTGGATTTGTCCAGACATGAGCTTCTCCTGCAAAGGCATATCGACGAAATCCAAGCATTCTTGAGGATCTTTGCCCGACAAGCCATCCCGTCGCAGGATAACTCTGCTATCACCGCCGCCCTCGCATGGGCGAGATTATCATTTTACACAAAATACGAAGCATCTCAGGAATAAACCTGGGATGCCCAGCATTCAGTCAATAATTTAGCGTTCCGACCGCTATGTAGACTTCAGTTATGACACGTCGAAGTATGGGCGGTGATGCCCCGTTCGTTAATGGTCCAGCGATCAGCCATGCCCTTGCACAAACCCTGGGCGCTGGTCGCGGTCACGACAAAGGCGGTTTGATTTGCGAAGTTGATCGAGTAAACGTATTCGGACGGCGTCGGCGCTACGAAGCCAATCACGTTCAGCGCCGTTGCATAGCGATCTTGGTCGGTGTGATAACGGACTTGTCGCCCGACGATTTCAAAGAGCTGCACGGGCGCATTCCCGGTCAATCCAAACTGCGGCTGAGCGGCGTCTGCGGTCTTAACCTCCGAACCGCCCCCTGAGCGATTGTTCGTCGTCTGCACTCCGCATGCGGAAGTCGCCACTAGAGCCAAACACGCTAAGGCAAAAACGATCGGGCGGCATGCGGCCATGAGACCTCCTAAAAATTGGTATGCGTCCCTTTCGACCGGCAAGCCTCCGCACCTTACGGAAACATAATTCCGAAGTGATCTTTGGTTGTTAAACGCCACAATTTTGCGGCTAGCCGCTTGGCGCATATGAAGGCATTTGGCGCCGGGCTGTTGCCGGCCTCGGCGTCGGGTTATACTCGGGCCTGAAGGCGGATGGCTTGCTCAAATACTTCCAAACGACGACGCTGATCCTTCTCTGGTGCGCGGCGCTGTCACTGGGCTTGGCTTTGGCGACCTATTGGTTCACGGCGTTTAGCTACGAACGGCGAGGCCAAGGCCGCACCTCGTCGACCGGGTTGATCTTGCCAGCGCTCGTCGTCGCGCCTTTGGCTTTGGCCGCGGCGTTTCGGCTCATCGGCGTCAATCTGCTCTTCCCCGTGCATTTTTTCGCCGATTTTTGGAGCCTGGCCGGGGCCGCATTTGCTCCCGCCGCCGTGCTCACTCTTTCGAGCGGATTGGCGGGAAGCCTCTGGAGGCAGATTCATCGAGAATATGCCCATTGGCGGGCCAAGACGTTTGCGTTGATGGCAAAGGCGATCGGCAAGAAACCCGAAACGGCGCTGCGCCGTTTGGTGCTCGCCAAGGCCCTGGCCAACGCCTGGACGCAAAGCCTGCCTTGGCTATTTGGCGAATTGATCATCGTCGAGGCGGTGTTCAATGCGCCAGGACTCGGACTCGACGCCTGGCATTTGGCGCGCGTGCGCGACTTACCCGGCCTCGGCGAAACGATTCTTTGGCTCGCCGCGCTCTACGGAACCGCGGTCCTCGTCACCAGCGTCATCAACCGTTGGCTCGGCGTGAGGCTCAGCTCCTATGGTTGAAAGGCGCTGGCAAATTCTGCTTTTGCACGGGCCAGTCGCGGCTGCGTTCTTGACGCTGGCATTCGCCCCTTGGACCTCCTGGTTTTCCAGCAAGGTCAGTTTAGCGAATAGCCTCGCATCGCCTTCGGCGGCGCACCCACTCGGCACCGACAATCTGGGCAGGGATCTTTTGGTGCGCTCGGCCGAGGCGATTCGGGACGGCGTCTTGCCGCTTTGGGGCGCCGTCGCTTTGTCGACGGTCTTCGGCATCGCCTTGGCCTTCCTCACGATCGGCGATGGGCGCGGAGGGACGGCGCGCGTGCTGGTTGGCGGCATCGACGTTGTCGCAACTTTATTGGCGAGTATTCCAGTCGGGGTTTCCGCTTTTGCTTGGGCCGTGGTTTGGCAAAGCGGCGGACTCGCGCCCGTAGGCTTGGCCGTGAGCGCCCTCTTCGCGGTCCGTTCTTACCTCCAAGTGCGGGACCTCTATCGCCACGATCAGCAATTGGCTTTTTGGACGGCGCACCAATCGCTTGGCGGATCGCTGGCGACGCGTCTTTTTCGCTATGGGATTGCGTCGGGGTGGCGCTGGAACTTGGCTGAAAGTTTCGGATTTCACCTGCGCGCCGCCGTCGGCATTGAAGCGTCGCTAAGTTACCTCGGCTTCGGCATCCAAGAACCGCAAGCGTCGTTCGGCAACATGCTGGCTTCTCATTTCGACCTCTACTTGAAGGGAGACTTTCACGTCCTCGCCGTCATCTTGGCGGCGCTCGCCGTGACAGCGGCGTTTCCACGCAGTGTTCTTCGGCTTTTGGCAATTTTTCCAACTCGCCGCAGTGGTCTGCGAATTTTTGCGGCAGTTCCGGGATTCCAAGTACAATAAATCATGGAAATCGAACGCCACGAATTGCGCGTTTCATTGGACCGAGGCAAGACGCCGGTAGCCTTTGAAATCGTCGAAACCGGTCCGCAGAAGGCGACGCCGTTTCGGCTCGCCAACATCAGTCGCAGCGGCATGTTCCTCGAAGCCAACACCGAAATCGGTGTACTCCAAGGCAGTTCGATCCACTTCGCCTTGCGCCTCGGGTCAGAAGGCGAAGAAGTCACAGGCGTCGCGAAGGTGCGCTGGGTCAGACGTAAGGAACTGAACCCGTACAT
The DNA here is from genome assembly GCA_043781115.1 of Pseudomonadota bacterium. Classification (GTDB taxonomy): domain Bacteria; phylum Bdellovibrionota_B; class Oligoflexia; order Oligoflexales; family CAIYRB01; genus CAIYRB01. The sequence continues at coordinate 278 of JAYWBY010000398.1, read as the reverse complement.
GCCGCGCGGGGTAGGACTCAAAGTCATCGAATTTCATGAAAATGCCGAGAAGCGTTACCTCGAGTTCCTCGAGAGCTGCCTGCTCAATCTTCGCATCACCGATTTGATGGACCCGAACTACACCGCTCTGCACCCCACCGCCAAGGTCGCGGATGCCGTCAAGCTCTTCAACCAACAGAAGAGTGATTGCATCGTCGTCACCGACATCGAGGGCGCGCCACTCGGGACCTTCACCAAGACCGAGCTGAGTTCGATCGTCTATCGTCCAAGCTTCCTTG
>JAYWBY010000397.1:0-1528 GCA_043781115.1 Pseudomonadota bacterium | reverse complement strand
GGTGGGCTGGCGGTCGCCATCGGAGCCCTTGTCGACGATGCGATCGTAGACGTCGAAAATGTCTTCCGGAGACTGCGCGAGGCGCGAGCGAAAGGCGGTGAATTTTCGCACCTTCGCGTCATCTTTACCGCCTCGTCCGAAGTGCGAAATTCTATTGTAATTGCCACGGTCATTGTCATTTTGGTCTTCTTGCCTCTTTTTTCAATGGGAGGAATCGAGGGTCGCCTCTTTGTCCCACTCGGCATTGCGTTCGTGGTTTCCATTCTCGCATCTCTGGTCGTTTCCCTGACTGTTACACCGGTGCTTTGCTCTTATCTGTTGCCAAAGGCTAAGGCGACGGCTGGGCATGATGACGGCGCCTTCGTTCGCTGGCTTAAACGTGTCGACCTCAAAATCTTGAATGCGTCGTTAGAAAACTCGAAGACCATCGTGGCAGTTTGCTCGGCCGGATTCATTGCAGCTATCATTGGCGTCGCGTTCATGGGGCGAGAGTTTCTCCCCCCGTTCAACGAAGGAACGGCAACCATTAGTCTGATGGCATTTCCAGGTACGAGCCTCACAGAGTCCAATCGTTTGGGGACCATCGCCGAAAAGCAGATTCTCAAAGTTCCAGAGGTGTTGTCAGTAGGACGTCGTACGGGGCGAGCGGAACAGGATGAGCATGCCGAAGGGGTTCATTCGTCAGAGATTGATGTTGACCTCAAGCGCTCGGCTCGATCGCGGCAGGACGTCTTAAAAGACATCAGGGACAACCTGGCCGAAATTCCTGGCGTCGTGTCGGGAATCGGTCAGCCCATTTCTCACCGCCTCGATCACCTCCTTAGCGGGGTGCGGGCGCAGATTGCCATAAAGATTTTCGGACCTGACCTAGGTACGATTCGAGGACTTGCGGCCGACGTTAACGGCGCGCTTCAGGGGATTCCAGGTTTGGTTGATTTGCAAGTCGAACGAACGGTCCTCATTCCCCAAGTGCAAGTAATTCCCGATGCTGACAAGGCTGGTCTCTACGGCCTTCGCACCGGTGGCCTGACCGAGTGGCTCGAGTCGGCTTTTCTGGGTCAGATTGCAGGGCAGGTACTCGAGGGCGACCGGACCATCAATTTGATGGTTCGAATGGATCCCGCTTACAGGTCAGAGCCCAAGATGATGGAACAGCTTCTGGTGGATACGCCGGTGAACGTGAAGGTTCCACTTAGGACTTTGGCGAGTGTCCAAGTCAGTCAAGGTCCGAACCAGGTCAATCGCGAGAATGGCCAGCGACGTATCGTCGTGTCGGCAAATACCGAAGGCAGAGATCTCGGCTCCGTAGTCGAAGATGTCCAGAACACGATCAAGACGAAAGTGAAGCTTCCTGAAGGCTACTTCATCGAGCTTGGCGGTCAATTCGAAAGCCAGGTCAGCGCCACCCGGACCATCGGCGCTCTTTCCGTCTTATCGCTCATTGCGATCGCGCTCGTGCTCTTTGGGTACTTCGGCTCGTGGATGATTGCGCTTCAGATCATGTTGAACATTCCTCTGGCCTTGATTG
>JAYWBY010000396.1:0-12357 GCA_043781115.1 Pseudomonadota bacterium | reverse complement strand
CGACGGCATCATCGAGCTACCCGAAAGCTATCCAATCGGCGCCTCGGTGGCCAAATTGATGGGCATCGAGGACACCATTCTCGAGCTGAACGTTACGCCTAACCGCCCGGATTGCCTAGGGTATATTGGGCTCGCCCGCGACCTGTCGGCGCGCCTCAAGCGGCCGCTGAAGGCGCTGGTCCCGACCGCCGCCAACGTCGACAAAGGCCTAAAGACCGCCGGCCAAATCGAAGTCAAGATCGAGGACGTCGACGCCTGCCTGCGCTTCGTCGCGCTCTACGTCAAGGACGTGGCCCCCGTCCCCTCGCCCGCCTGGATGCAGAAACGCCTGACGGCCTCGGGCCTCCGGCCGATCAACCTCATAGTCGACGCGACTAACTACGCGATGCTCGAATTCAGCCAGCCCGTGCACGCTTACGATGAGCGGTCGATCGCCGGCAAGACGATCATCGTCCGCGGCGCGACGGCCGGCGAGACGCTGGTGACGTTGGACGGTCATACGAGGAAGCTCGAAGCCGGCGACGTGCTGATCTGCGACAAAAACGGCCCGATTGGCCTGGCCGGCATCATGGGCGGCCAGAACGCCGAAGTGAAGAGCGACACCAAGAACGTCGTCATCGAAGTCGCCGCCTTCTCGCCCACCAGGATCCGCAAGGCGTCGCGCCGTTTGGGCCTGAAAAGCGAAGCGTCGCACCGCTTCGAGCGCGGCATCGACGTCGACCGTCTGGACGTCGTCGCTCAGCGCGTCGCCGAGCTCATCGCTGCCGGCGCCAAGGAAGTGAAGACGTCGCTCGCCCCCAAAATCGCCGCCGAATCCTTGGACATCTATCCGGCCGACGTGCAAAAGCGCGTCGTCGCCGTCCGCTTGAGCCAAACCCGCCAGTTCCTCGCGCTGCCACACTTGACCAAGGCCGAGCTCGCCGACACGTTGAAGGCGCTCGAATTCGAGCTGCTCGACTCGACCGACGACCGCCTGGTCTTCGAGGTGCCTTTCTTCCGCGTCGACATCGAACGCGAGGTCGACCTGATCGAAGAGGTGGGGCGCATCGTCGGTTTCGACAAGATCAGCTACCAGCTGCCGGTCATGAACATCAAGCCACAGCCGGAAGACGCCTTCATCGATTTCCAAGACCAAGCGAAGGTGGCTTTGGCCGTGCTCGGCTTTCGCGAGACCGTCAGCTTTCCGTTCTTGTCGCCAACGGACGTCGACGCCCTAGGTCTCAAACCCGAGCATCCGCTCTACCCGAGCCTATCGCTCGCTAACCCACTCAGCGCCGACAACGGCTTCCTCCAAACGACCCTCGTGCCCGGCCTCCTGCGCGCCGTGGCCGAGAACCGGCGGCGCGGCATCGAAGGGGCGCGCCTTTTCGAAGCGGGCCGCGGCTACTTCGGCTTCGCCAACGGCCGCGAGCGCTTGGACGCATTTCCAACCTGGAAGGCCTTGGCGCGTCCGGGGCGCCACTTGGCGCGCCGCGCCAAGACCGAAGAAGGTCGCCCGATCGAGCGCCATTGGATCGCCTTGGTCTTAGACCAACCGTTCGCGGAAAAAGGCTGGGACACGCCGGAAGTCAAAGCGTCCTTCTATCACGGCAAGGCAGCGGCGCTCGGCTTCCTCAAAGTCTTCGGCGTCGGCGAGCCGGAATTCTCGAGGCCGTCCCCGCAAGACCTGCCGTTCCTCCATCCCGGCGCCTCGGCGCTGCTCACGTTGAACGGCAAAGTGCTCGGCTTTGTCGGCGAACTCCACCCGAAGGCGGCAAAGGCACTGGACTTGGGCGCCGCGCCGCCGGTCGTGTTGGAACTCGACCTTGAGGCGGTCTTCGACGCTAAAGGCAAGGGTCAGCGCCAAGCCGTCGAGCCCCGTCGCTTCCCCACCAGCCAACGCGACGTCGCTTTCCTAGCCGACGACGCCCGGACGCACGCCGACTTCGAGGCGGCGATCGGGAAGTTCAAGCGCCGCCAAAATTTGACGAAAATTCGCCTCTTCGACGTCTACCAAGGCGACCGTCTGCCGGCCGGGAAAAAGAGTTTGGCCTACGCCTTCTACTTCCAAGCCGCCGACCGAACGCTGACCGACCAAGAAGTCGACCACGAGGTCCAAGCCCTGATCACTTGGCTCGGCGAAACGCTTCAAGTCAGCCAGAGGTAAAAAACATGAAGCTCGCTTTGAGGTTGCTCGCAGTGACCGCCCTATTGGTGTCGCCGCCCGTTTCAGCCAAGGATTTGGCGACGGTCGACGGCCAAGGCATTTCGCCGGAGCTATTGAAGAAGGCTGCCGACGGTATGGGGCAGCGGGGCGAAGGCGTGCTCGCCAACCCGATGCTGCGCCGTCAACTCCTGGATCACATGATCGACAGCCGCCTGGCCGCCAAGGCGGCCACCGGGGTCGGCCTCGAGCACGCCAAGGAATACCAAGAACTCCTCGACGAAGCGAAGACACAGATCTTGGCCAACCTCTATCTTCGCCAATACATCGACGCGCACACCAAAGAAGCCGACGTCAAGGCGCTCTTCGCCAAGGACCCGTCGCGGTTCTCGTCCAAGGAAATCCGTTGCTCGCACATCCTCGTGGCGACCGAAACCGAGGCGCGGCAAATCCTCGATGAAGCGCAGAAACCCACGGCCGACTTCGAAGCCTTGGCGAAGCTCCATTCCAAGGGCCCGAGCGGACCAACGGGCGGCGATCTCGGCTATTTTCAGCGCGGCCGCATGGTGCCGGAGTTCGAACAAGCGGCCTTCAGTCTCGGCAAGGGCCAGATCTTCCCGCGGCCGGTGAAGACGGTCTTTGGCTACCACGTCATCAAGGTCCTCGACGTCCGCGGCACCGACGACGTTACATTCGACAAGGTCAAAGACCGCGTCAAGGAAACGCTCGAACTCGACGTCCACGACCAATTGGTGCAGGCCCTCCGCGCCAAAGCCAAGGTCGCCGTCGACGAAGACGCGCTGAAGAACTACCGCTAACCGCGGACCAGCCGCCCGCTCACGGTCATGCCGAGCGCCGCCAATGCCACGCAGACAAAGGCGCCGACGGCCCAATAGGACACGGCGGCGACCATTCGCCGCTCCTCGAGCAGCGTCACGACTTCCAGCGAAAAACTCGACATCGTCGTCAATCCGCCGAGGAACCCGACCATCACCAACGGCCGAGCAACTTCTGGCAGGCGCGCCAAGAGGGGAAAGAGCAGCCCGATGATGAAACTACCGACGGTATTCACCAGGACGGTCCCCGCCGGCCACGTCGGCCAGAAATTGGCAGCGGCCGTCTGCGCGAGAAAGCGCGCCAGGCTGCCGACCGCGCCGCCAACGGCGACGTAAACGTAGATCATCGCTTACCTGACCACGTCGAAGCGCAAGTACTGATCTTCGACGACGGCACCGCCTTTTTTGAAGGTCAACTGCAGGCGATTGAGACCGATGCCAGCGTCGACTGCAAGCTTGAACTCCTCGTCGCCGATGCTGGTCAAAGTCTTGAGGGGCGAACCGTTCAAGCCCACGTCCAAGATCACGCCGGCGCCGGTCAAACCGGCTTTGCGCGTGACGTGAAGCTGCGTGGGCTTGCCCGCAAAGACGGCGCCGTGGGCGTTGCCGTCCAGCACGACGTCAAACGTTCCAAACGTGCCCCAGTCGTTGGTGGTCGCGGGGCGCTTGATGTCGAGCGGCGGATTTTCCGGATCGGCGCCGACGGATTCCGCCCAAAGTTTGATGACTTCGCGGCTGTCGAGGTTGGGGTTGCCCATGTAGCGCGTGCCGTTCGGCTCGATCGGCTCGAGCGCTACCCAAATGAAGTCGGGATGGTACTTGCGGCTCTGGGCGCCGGCCCATTCGCCGCCGATCAACTCGCCCGCGGCATTCATTTCTAGGACGTACGTCAAATCCATTTCTTTCGGGATCAGCTGGCCCAAGATCTCCTTGCGCGTGGCTTCCGCGTAAGTGAGCTTGGTGTGGACGTAGGCGAACTTCACGGCCTGCGGGTTGAACTTGTAGTTCGTGCCGTTGTCGACGTACTGGGCGGCTTGTTGCGCCGTGATCGAGTCTTTTTGCAGAACGGCGTATTTATAAAGCGGGTAGTTCCACACTTGCTCGCCGGTATATATGTCCATGATCAACGTATGGCGCATCCGGCCGATCCAGTTGGTGATCGCCGCGTGCATCGTCGCCGGATTGATGTCCTCGCACTCGCCCATGACCGTCGGATCTTTGCGACTGTCCGGCGTTGGCAAGCTGCCGATGTCGGTTTCGCAGCGATTGCCGCCCAAAAACTCGTAGTCCGCGTTCATGTGGACTTCCGCGAGCAAGGCCTTGATGTCCTTGGCGGCGAAGGTCACGCCGCCCCGCACGACGTCTTTCGAAGGCTCGATCGGATGACGCTGTGCCGTCGCCGCGAAGCCGTTGCAGTGGCCGGCCCATTCCGGCCCGGTCGTATGATACTTCCGTTCCCAGGCGCTGGCTTTGTTTTCGCCGGCGTGAAAGGCGTCGTCGTACTTCTGCAGCGGCGACTTGGCCCCGACCATGACTTGGTCCGTGCCGCCGTCGCCCTCGGCGTAGTAGCCGCCGGAGTACGGCTTCCGGCCGTCGGCCACTTCGCCGGTGTCGGGCAGGTCTTCAAACCGTTTGGTGAACGTGTCGTTCCACACGCGAAAGTAAAAGCTAGAATTCTTCTTCAAGTACTCGGCGTCGGCCGCGAAGAATCCGGGCTTCTTCCGACCGGCGACTATGTCGTCCTTGTCGCCGTCTTCCCGCGTCACGCCGTTGTCTTTGCAGCTCAGCGCAACAGGCGCCAGTAGAGCCAAAAGCGCCAGCCGAGTTTTGTGCCAGACATGGTCCATACCGCGGAGGCCTCCGCCGAAAATGGCTTGTGGAACTGAGGGATTGCTTGGTGGGACGCCTTTATTTTAACACGGAAATCGGCCGCGGCGGCTAAGCCTCGCCTTGAGGTGTTTGGAAATCGCCTCAAAAACTCCAGGCTTTTCCGGTATTTGGCGGATCTTGTCGAGGCGCTGGCGGGCCGGCCGATCAACCCTTCGGCGCTTTTCTGGAGGTTTCACCGCTCATGCGCAAAACGCTTCTTCTGATGACGGCCTTCGCCTCGGTCCTCGGCTGCGAGGAAAACTCCCGCGGTGGCGGCGACGCCAGAGCTGGCCAGCGCTTCGCGGCGGCGTTGCACGGCCGCGAGGGCGTCGACCTCGGCGTCGACTTTCTGATGCCCGAGGGCGCTTTCACGACGCCGCTGCCCAAATTGAAATGGTCGGCTCGGGACGATGCCGCGCTTTACCAACTTTCGATCGACGACAGCGAAGAATGCACTTCACCGCTCCAGCAATACTCTAGCCGGGTCGCCACCCGCCAACTCGCGTACCTGGAGAACGGCTCCTACTTCGCCTGCCTCAAGGCTTTGAGTCGCGACGGCAGGGTGCTGGCCGAGGCCTCGTCGACCTTCGACGTCGCCGCCAAGAACGCCGCCGACCCGAACGAACAGAACGCTTTTGGCGGCAGCGGCGCCGCCATGGCGACGCCCGATTTGTACTCGTTCCTCTTGCCCATGACTGACGAGGGCGCTGCGCCTTCGGCATTCGGAGCCTATGCCGACCCCGCGGCGGAAGACCGCCTGAAATTTTTCATCAACGACCGCACCAACCGTCGCGTCCTCGTCTATGACCGAGTGCCAGTCAATGGCGAACAACCGATGTTGGTCGTCGGCCAGGCGGACGCCAGTGGCGGGCTGAAGAACGGTGGCAAGCCACGCGCTTCGGCCGCCGGTTTCGCCGACAACGTCCACGTCTCCGTCTGTCCGAATGGACGCGTTCTGGTCACCGACCGCGGCAACAACCGCGTCATGGTTTACCGGCACATTCCGGACGCCAGCGGCCGCGCGGCCGACCTAGTCATCGGCCAACCCGATTTCAGCGTCAATAGGCCCGGCGCCTCGGCCGCGTCGCTCAACCAACCCGCGGCGGCGTACTGCATCGACAACCGGCTGGTGGTTTTAGATAAGGGCAACAATCGCTTGCTGGTTTTCAACCGGATCCCCGACACGAGCGGCGCCAGCGCCGACTATGTCGTCGGCCAAAGCGACTTTCAAACCGCCACCCCGGGCTGCGACTCTCACCATTTCAATGCGCCGAGCGACGTGGTCTTTACGGGCGACCGCTTCTACGTCGCCGACTCAGGCAACAACCGCGTCGTGGCGTTCGACGGCTTCCCCGCGGCGCTCGGCGCCGAAGCCAAAGTGGCATTAGGTCAACCCAGCATGAACCTTTGCCGCCCGAACCAGGGCGGCAACGTCGCGGCCCAAGGTTTGAAAGTTCCAAGCTCCTTGGCTTTCCGGGATGGTGTCTTGGCCGTCGGCGATCCAGGGAACCACCGCATCGTCTTCTACTTCGGCAAGACGAATACGGGGATGGCGGCGGGCCAAGTGCTTGGCCAAAGGGATCTGGAGTCCGATCGCGGAGCCCTCGCGGACGCGGCCCTCGCTTCGCCGAAAGGCCTCGTCTTCGACGGCGACTACCTCTGGGTCGGCGACCAGGCTGCGCGCCGCATCGAGGTCTTACCTTTGCCCTGGTAATTCAGGCGCTAAATTCAGGCGCTAAATTCAGGCGGTCAGCAGGAATTGGAAAAATTCCTGGTCGCTGTCGAAAGCCTCGGCCTCCTTGCCGCACTGCGGACAAGGGCAGCTCGGGAGCTCCGGCACGACTCCAGGAAAGTAGTCCTTGCCTTCGACGAGATGGCGCTCTTGCTCGTGGCCGCAGTGATCGCAACCGTAAGTGCGAAGCACCGACTTTACCGGCAATTTGCCGCGAAAGTTCAGCACCATGTTGATCGTCCGCACGACCTCGTCCGGCAAGCGGTCGAAGACGACTTGGCGTTTCTCCTTGAAGCCGCGAAGAAAGTGCGACCAGTCCCGAATGCCGACGCTGTTGAGGAAGGTCACGGCGCCGAAATCCAGGATGACGGTCGCGGGCGCCGACTTCAGCAGTTTGTCGAGCGTCGGCTTGGCTTCTTCCGTCAACGGTCCGGCGAGCTTGATGCGCACGCCGAGCCCTTCCGGGGCACTGCTGAATTCGAGCTGTTTCGGGGGCGTCATGCGCGGCTCATTAGACTTTGACCGTCAAGCCGTCGTAGGCCGTGATGATCGTCGGACCCTCGGGCTGAGTCGTCCAGGCTTGTTCGTACCATTTGAGGTTCATTTTAACGTATTTCTTCGCCGACGCCGCCGACTGTCTGAGGCGCTCGTCCGCAGCCCAGGGATCGTGGTGGATCAAGACTAGAGTTTTAATACCTTCCCTGAGCGCCAAGTCGATGCCGATGGGCGCGCTGCTGTGCCCCCAGTCGTGCTTGTTGAGGAGTTCCTCGAGTTCGTACTGGGCGTCGAAGACGAGCAAGTCTAGGTTTTGGTAAAACGGCAGATCTTTACCCAGATCCAGCCGGCTGACGCGGGTGTATTCGCCGTCGAAGCCCACGGCCAAAGACTTCCCGGCGGCCTCGAACCGGTAACCGAACGAGCCGCCCGGATGGTCGAGGGCGAACGGGGTGACGCTTACGTCCCCGAGCACCGTCGGCTTATAGAGCGTCAACTCCTTGAATTCGATATCGGCGCCGAGTTGGTCCCACTTGATCGGGAAATTGACGCCGTTGAAGAGAATCTTGACGTGCTCGGGAGCCGTTTTGTGCACGTGATAAATGGTGATTTTGTGGCCCTTCAGGAAGATCGGCACGAAAAACGGCAGGCCCTGTAGGTGATCCCAGTGCATGTGGGTCAGAAAGAACGTGAACTCCTTCTGCTTGCCTAGGTACTTGGTCCCCGCTTCGCGCAATCCCGTGCCCATGTCGATGAAGAACGTCCGGTCACCGTGCGTGACCTCGGTGCACGGCGTATGGCCTCCGAACAGCAGCGGGTCGCCGAGTTTGCCGCCGGTCGCGGCTTGCAGCAGCTCGTCGTAGGAGGATAGTCCAAGGCGCTGCGCCTTGGCGACGACGTCGCCGAGGAACTGAACGGCGCCGGCCTGGTTCATGACCACGGGACTCGAGCCGCGAGAGCCCCAAAAAGTGATGTGCATTCGGGTTCCTTTAACCTCTAGTCTCCATTGTGATGGATTGAGCCGGGCATTTCAATTCTTCACGAATTTTAAATGGAGTCAGGCGCTTAAGCGCAACTCAGCGGGTTCGTGGCGGGAGGCTTTCAGGCGCATCACATGACGCTGGAGGCTGAACTCCAACGCTTGCGCGACGGCCGCGGCGTCGAGAACGCCCTCGATGATGAGTGGGTCTTGACTGAGGTAAAAGGCGCTGCGAAGCGGCACGGTCGCCATCTCGGGGACGACTAGTACGACGTTGGCCGGCTCGGCCTGGACCAAGCACCGCAATAATTCGTGGTCCGCCAAAGCCTTGTCGTCCAGAATGACGATCGTATTGCCCGCCCCCCTGCTCAGGAATTCGTCCAAGCGGTCCCGGCCGTAGACGGTCGAGCTCAGTTCGCCGAAATGCTCATGACACTGCTCGCGCACCAGCGTTCCGACGTTGTCTTGGCCTTCGACGAGGGCCAAGACTTGAAACCCGACGTCCGGCAACACGTCGGAAATGCCCGCGGGAACTTGGATCTCGACCCGCCCTTGTGCGGGCGAGGTGGCGAGGTAAAGACCGCAGTCGAGCATCAAGTCGGCCAAGCGACCGCCTTGTTCGATGCCGAGTTGTTCGAGGACCGCTGGCAGTCGCCGGCCCTGCGCGTCTTCGACGGTGACCACCAGGGCGAAAGTTTCGAGGCTGCAGGCCTCGCCGCTCGCCGCATGGCCGAGCTGCACGTTCAACCGGCACGGCTTCGGCGCGTAAGTGTTCAGTTCGAGCAGCAGCTCCTTCACGGCTTCGGTGAAAAGAATGCGGTCGAGGAGCACCAATGCCCTCGACTTCATCCCGGCGGCGACCTCCAGATAGACGTCGGTTTGCTTTAAATGGGGCGCCAAAGCCGCGATAATCGTTCGCACTTCGGCGTGGATGTTAAAAAGGCTCAATCGCGACTGAAAGCGCGACGCCACGAGCGGAAAATGCAGGTGCACTTCGGTGCCGTGGCCTTTCAGCGAACGAATGCTGACGTCGCCGCCGAGCTGTCGCAACGTTTCCCGGACGACGTCCATGCCTACGCCTCGCCCCGAGATTTCGGTGACGACCGCCGCGGTGCTGAAGCCCGTTTCGAACACCAGGTTCAGCACCTCCTCGTCGCCGAGCCGGCGCACGTCCGCCGCCGAGTAGAAGCCCGACTCGACCGCTCTAGCGCGAAGCTCCCCAGGGTCGATGCCGCGCCCGTCGTCCCTGATGACGATGGCGGCCAGGCCGCCGATGCTGTTGCAGTCGATTTGGATGAGGCCGACTTGGCTCTTGCCGAACGCCTGCCGTTTTAGCGGCGCCTCGATGCCATGGTCGAGAGAGTTCCGGATGCAGTGGAGGAAGACGTCGTTCAGGAGTTCCATTACGTCATGGGAGACGAAACGCAAATTCCCCGTCAAAGCCAAGGGCGCCAGCTGCTTGCCGCCACGCGCGGCCATCTCGCGGAGCATCCGGTCATAGCGGGCGACGTACTCGACGAGGTCGGCCTTGCCGACGCTTGCGACGGCGTCCTGGTACTCGCTGTAGAGGCTGCCGAGCGCCACCGGACCCGCCGCGGGGTTTTTCAGATTGGTGAAGATCCGGCCAATCAGCGACGTCAACCAGGTCAAACGCAGCGCTTGCTGCTGGCCGACCTGTTCGTTCCGCCCGACGTCGCCGAGGAGACGGGTCCTCAACTCGTGATAAGTTGCCACTTCGTGTGTGATGTAGTCGAGCTGAGTCTTCAGCTGCTCGATTAGACTCTCGTCGAGGTGGTCCCGCCCCAAAGCGTCGGCGAGAAAGTCCTCGTAGTCCTTGGCCGCGTGGTGCACCCGATTCAAGTTGAAGAGCCGAGCGTTGCTCTTGATCGTATGGACATGGCGGAGGATCTGGGCCAAAGCGTCCCAAGCCTCGTCGCCAGTGACGCCTGCCTTGAGCGACTGGGCTTCTTTGACGCTCAAACTGTGCAGGCGCTCGACCTTGGCCCGGAAAAGGCGGAAGGCGCCGTCGTCTATGGTCAGGAGGTCGGCGACGCGGCCGAGCTTGCGCTCGATGTCGATCGCCCCGCCCTGGGCTTTCGCCAGCGCCTCTCTCTGCTTGTCGACCGTGGCGTTGATCACTTCTGCGAGACGCCGGGCCACGGCGCCGCCGGTCGGCGTAAGTCGCGGCGCCTCGCCGTCTTCGGTCAGTCGCTCGGTGAGGCTCCGAGCAAAAGTTTGGAACGGCTTGCGCTCCCGCCTCATCAAGAACACCGTTGCCGCGAGTACGAGGAGAATCAACGCCGTGGCCGCGCCGCTCAACGCCTGCCACGTTGCGAGAGCGCCGCGGTCACTGGCGGAGGCTGCCTCGCCCAAGGCCACCAGCGTCAAATGGTCCGGCTCCAAGACCAAGCTCTGGAGAGCGAGAGGCTGTCCAAGGCTCTTGCCGAGCGCGGCCTGGAGAGCGCCCCGCGCTTGGTCGCTCGCCAAGAGCAGGTGACCGTTCCACGCCAGCCCGAGTGTTACATCAGCTTGCGCCACCAAGGCTTCGAGAAAGCTCGTCCCGAGCCGCCGCGTCAATCTCACGAATCCTAGCTGGTCGGTCGCATCACCGATCAGACCGAGGCCGACGAGACTCAGACCTTGTTGACTCGCAACGAGCCGAACGCTCAAGCCACCCGCGCGCGCCGCTTCGAGCGTCGCCTCGCGCGCCGCTTTCGCCAGGTTGACCCCTTCACCCTCGCCCTGGCCAATTGCGTCAGCCAACCAATCTCCGTCTCCGTCGAACGCCTCGCAGGCGTCGAGCGCATGCGCGTTGCAAAAAGTCTTCAGCGCCTCGGCCACGCCGTCGTGATCGAGGACCTCGGCGCCGCTTATTACGAAGTGGTTGGCGCCGACCGTCTTCAGCGCCAGGCCCAATTCTAAGCTAGAGGTGCGAAAATTCAATTCGGCCGCGGCGCGGGCGCGGTCTGCCGGAGCCGCGGCCGCGCGCCCCGAACCCGCGAAAACCACGCCGAAAATTAAGAGTTTGCCGACGCCTTGGAGCATTTTTCTCTATCGGAGCCGGAAGCAGAACTCCTTAGTATTCGGCCCCCAAGGTTTGCTATGGTGCCTTCGGCCGTGGTCCTAGCCTCCGAAACGGCGGGTCTCCGAGGGATAATTGAGCACTTTTCCAAATGCCGCCGAAGGCGGGCCGAACCTCGCTGCGCACCGCTGCCCCGCTTGCTACATCTATAAACCATTTTGTGTTTGTTCATTGGCGCCTCGGCGGGCGCTGGCGACGCGCGTCGTCGTCTTCATGCACGCGAAGGAGTCGCGGCGGACGAGCAACACCGGCCGCTTTGCGACGCTAGCGCTTCAGAACGCCGAGGTGCGCCTCCACGGGCTGAAGGACCGTGCGCCGCCCGTCGATGGATTTGACGACGGTTCGACCTTCGTGCTTTTCCCCGGCCGGGGCGCCAGACCCCTTACCCCAGAATATGCCGCCAGTTTGGCGCGGCCACTAACCTTAGTAGTTCCCGACGGCAATTGGACTCAAACGAAGCACATGATGCACCGCGTGCCGCTCCTCGCCTCTCTGCCCAAGGTCGAGCTGCCAGGCCCCACGCTCGACCTGAACCGGGCGCGCCGCAACGTTTTTTCGGACCGGATGTCGACCTTCGAGGCGATCGCCCAGGCGCTCGGAACCCTTGAAGACCAAGGCGTCGAGGAGGAGCTCCTCGGATTCATGCGGCAAGCGGTCGACCGCATGTTGATGCTGCGCGGCAAGCTTTCGAAAAAGGACGTTTTTGGCGGCTTGACCGCCCCAGGCCCGCTCCTGTAGGAAATTGTTAAGTCTTTCGTCAAATCTTTACATTTTCCCAACTCATGGGGAGGAACCAACATGAAACGTTTCGCACTGGCCGCGATCTTTGCCCTAGCGCTGCCCTTTGCCCAAGCCCAAGCCGCCGGTAGCCCAGTGACTGTCTCCGCTTTGCGCACGATGAATCAAACGGAACTCAACGACCTTTACGCGTCGGCGGAAGCCGGCCCGATTCCGAACGGCGACAGCCAAGGCACCGCGGTCTTCTTCCCCGGTACGATCCTGAACACGCCGACCCAGCTGCTTGCCGCGCTCATCTGGCAAGGTAAGGTCTTCGACACGGAAGACGGCGTCTTGGTCAACAAAGTGTTCGGCTTCAAAGCGATCAAAGCCGAGCTTTCCCTGGGCGAAAGCCTCCTCGACGGCCGCGAGTCGGTCATCATCGACTACTCTCACACGTCGATCCTCGCCCACTCGATCCGCGACGAAATCCGCCTCGTCGCC
>JAYWBY010000395.1:0-1529 GCA_043781115.1 Pseudomonadota bacterium | reverse complement strand
CGGGACCGATGCCTGAGTTCGGGGGTCTTGAGGCAGCAGCGGAGAAAGCCACGTCCGAGGAACTGAAGCGTTACGCGATTCAGGCAGTGCCGTTGCTGTTGATCGCCGACCTCAAGACCAGAGTGGTCTATAGGCTAAGCGGCTATCAAAGCGTCGAAACCATCTTGGAACATCTCAAGACGAAATCCTGAGGTCGGCGGCACATCGCCGTCGACGCTCAAAGGACGATACAACACGATTCGCGCTCAGGCGTAGAGCCTCTGCGTCGAGTCCAAAGGGGGAATTTGCATGATTTCGACGGAATACGTTCCAGACTTGAATCATCCGCACCGGCCTTGGCACGCGCGGCCGGATCATAGCACCGGCATGCTGCTCATCTGGCTTCTGATCATTGTTGGCCTACTCGTCTACTGCATGTTTTTTGGGCCTGAGGCGTACTCCCAAGCGCAAATTCCTGGTTCTGACGCCAGTGACAAGTTGGAGGCGGCCGGCACTGTCTTGCGCCTGATCGATACGGCCCTATTCAAATGGGGTGCGAGGATTTTTGCCGGCATTTGCATCATGTCCGCCGCGTGGTCCCTGAAAGAGCAACGTTTCGGCGTGGCGGTCATTTGCATAATTGGCGCCATGCTCTTCGGGACTGCGCCAACCTGGGTCAAGAATCTATTCAGTATTACCGGGAGCGACAGCGTGTTTGGCCTCGTCCTCCTGCCGTCGGTCGCTTCCGGATGGCGCGGCAAAAGGAGCGAAGATGCATGACTACGTAGAAATTCGGCGACGTTACGGAAGAAAGGTCAGTCAGACGATCGACGAGGCGATCATGATCTTCGACTACTTCGAGCTTGGGGATGCCTTCGCCGCACTCATCGTGATCATGGTGTTCGGAGTGGTCTTTTACTCTTGGGGAACGATGTGTGTCTTGCTTGCTTTGGTTCTCGGTGCGGCGCCAGTGATTCGGCGGCGCAATGAAAAAGGTATTTTCCTGCACTGGCCGTACAGGAATTTCGGTGTCTCGCTGCCTGGACTTTTCAATCCAAAGGGTCGAAGAACGTTCTCGGACTAAACCCGAAGTGGAGGCATCGCAGTGAAGGATTTAGGCAGAAAAATACGGCAACGGCGAGCCGAATTCATCGCTCGCGCCAGTGCGGAAAAGGCGCGGGTCATAAGGTGGGGAGGTGAGATGCTCGGAGCGATGGAAAAAGGTATTAAGGCGGCCGAGATCGCCAGGCCGGTCGTTGGAACATGTGACGGAGTCGACCTAAGGACGCTGCCTAAATACGTTTGCTTCAAAGCGGCGATGCTCAAGGACAGGGCGACTCTCCACCGTGTGCTGTTGGCAATGACGGTGGCGTTTTTTGGCTACTTCGTCCTTTCTCGTGTCGAAGTGTTCCATTTGGGTGAGGCACTGCGACAAAAGGAGTACATTCTGGCGCCTGGCGTTGTTGACCTGACTCCGGCCTCGCCGCGCAGCGTTCCGGATAGTTACGTCGAACACGCGGTTATCGACTTTCTCTCCGAGCTTGGCAATG
>JAYWBY010000394.1:0-1530 GCA_043781115.1 Pseudomonadota bacterium | reverse complement strand
AGGCCGCGAGCACGTAGCTGTTCTCGGGGTCGAGCGGCGCGCCTTTTTCCACCGGATACGGCACGAAGCCGGCGAAGTTGGCGTTGGTGTAGTCGTTGGTCGTACCGGTTTTGCCGAACACGGGGATCCGGATGCGTTTGTCGGCGTCCGGGTTCTTCTTCTTCTTCGGGTCGGCGGCGGGATCCGACGGATTGAGCGTCAAGTAGAGCTCGGCGCGGGCCCGGCGCCCCGTGCCGTGAGTGACGACGCGCTGTAGGATTTCCCGCATTTGCAGGCCGAATTCCGGCATGACCAGCTGGTACTCGTTGCGCTTCGGCTCAAACAGCGGGTTGCCGTAGCGGTCCTCGATCTTGCGGATGAAGTTCAACTGGTTGGGCGGCCCTTCTTGATAGTAGCGATAGGTTTTGCCGCTGACGAAGGTTTGATAGATCTTGGCGACTTCGGAAAGGGAGACGACGTTGGTGCCGAGCGGGAAGGAGAGCACTGGCTCCACCTTGCTCGTGACGCCCATGGCGTGCGCCAGCTCGACCAGGTAATTCAGCCCGATCGCAATGCGGAAGTCGTGATGCTGAAAATAACGGTGGAGGTCATACTCCTCTTGGCGCGCCATGATCTCTTCGTAGTGCTTGTCGACGTATTGCGACAAGAGCACTTGGTTGCCGTGCGGCAGCCAGCCGTCGAGCAAGACGTCGTTCAAGTTGATGTCGGCGGAGCCGAAGAGGGCGCTGCCGCCCCAGATCGCCTGCATGTCGAGGCTGTTAAGGGGACGGCCCGACGGCGCTACGATGTGGTCGATTTCCGCCTTGTTTTTGTATTCCTTCGCCGGCTTCTCGCCTTCCAGCGCCACAACGTAGCCGAGCGCGGGTTTGCTGAGGCCCGGCAAGACGCGGAAGCGGTCAAGAACCTTTTGGACTTCGGGATTTAGGAAAGCCTCTTCCGGTCCCTTGGCGGCGACCGTTTGCTCGATGCTCTTCCAGTCGGCGGTCATCTGCGCGTCCAAGGCTTGGAGGCGGAGGAAGTTGTTGCCGGCGAGCTTCAGTTTCAAAGCCTTCTGAGAAGCGGAAAGGTCGTCGTCGGTCAGCGCGATCGTCTGCATCTCCGCCGCGTAGCCCCGGCCCCACCACATCTTCTTCACCTTCTGCTGGAACTCGTAAGTGCTGGTGTATTGCACGTCGAGGAGGAGGTCCGCGATGGCGTTGGTTAACTGGAACTCGCGGACACCTTCGTTGTCGAGCGTCACGCCCATGGCGCGCGCTACGCGAAAGTGGAAGTCGCGCGGTGCCTCGCCCGAATGCGGCAAGAGGTCCATGACTCCCATCAACTGTTTGAACTGGTCAAAATTCAACTTCTCCACGAGCTTGGCGGTGAGCGAAACGGCCGCGGCGTTCTCCGACATGATGCCGGTCCAAAGCATCGAGGTGTCTTTGTAAGGGCTGTCGTGGTCGCCGCGCGGATAGTAGAACTTGCCTTGGTACGGGAAGATTTGGCGCTCGTTGTCCAGGCGGTCGAGGATCGACCAGCCGAGCTGGA
>JAYWBY010000393.1:0-4582 GCA_043781115.1 Pseudomonadota bacterium | reverse complement strand
TTCGCCGTAAAGGCTGGAACACCCGAGGCGTTGAAACGGTCGGCATACCGATCATCGCCCTCCAACCAGAGTTCTTGCGTCGGCGTCTCGCTGCCCGTCAAGTAACGCATGCTGCTGACGTGCGCCCAGTCGCGATCGGTGTCGGCGACCGCCGCGTTGTCGGACTCCGACATAAAACCCAGCGACGGCGGCACGCGCGCGACGGCATCGAGGTGATTGACGAAGCGCTGCATGCCGCCGTCGCCCATCGCATGGGACGTGCCTTTGCTTTTCAGACCGCGGTGGAACGCCAGCATTCGCATCTCGTGGATGAAAGCGCCGTTGCCGACGCGCGGCGAGCCATAAGTGTAGAGGCCGCGCACGTTGAGTCCCATCTTCATCAAGCGGTAAGCCGCCAAGGTCGCCAAGCCGCCGCCGAGGCTGTGGCCCGTGATGAAAATGGGCTTTTGCGAAGAAGTCCAGTTTTGATCAATGACTCCGAACAAGTCGGCGCGCCGCCCGGCGTCGTGGCCGAGTGTGTTCCACGTCCTCAGCAAGTTGAGTTTGCCGTTCACGTCGATGCGCCACTCGGTGTCGGCGGCAAGCGCGGCCTTCAGACCTGAGAGATCGCCGTGCGCGAGCTTGGCGCCCCAGGCGTCGAGCTGGGCTTGTTTGAAGGCGATCTCCTTCGGCCGTTCAGCATCGTAGAGTTTCTTGGCGTGCGCCTCGAGATCCTTCCATATGATGTCGAGTGCGTACCAGAAGCCTTTATGTACGTTTAGCGTGCTGCCAGCCGGCACCTCAAGGCTGCCGCCTGGGGTGTCGCCGGCCGCCGAGACCGCCGCGTCCGCCAGCGTGCCGATGGCCTCCGCCCCGATCGCGCTCAGCGAACTTTGGTTGGACCAGATGTCCGTTACGACGTCGCCAATCTCGGATGGGATCGTGCCGCGGAAGGCCAAGATGATGCCGTCGGGCCGTTCGGCCCAGAACCCTTGCGTGCTCGCCCACCGGAAGTCCATGCCGGACTGGAGGACGTTGCGCGCCACGCCGTCTTCGTCGAAGAAAAAGCTGTTCTGGAAGCCTTGGCGCTGCAGCTCGGCCAGGACTAAGTCTTTCTGCGAGTACGCGTCGACAGACATCACCGACAGCCAATAGGCGTCGGGCAAACTCAGCTCGCGAGCCTTGAAGTCGAAGCCCTGCGCCCCGGGCATCGAGAACTTGCGCGAGCCGGTGCACACTTCGATCTTGCCGAAGCCTGCTTCCAGCACCGCGGACTCCCCTGCCGTCGCCGGGGTTTTGCAACCCGGTCCGAACGCCAAGGCCGCCACTGCCGCCAGAGTCACGCCTCGCTCCCTGAGCTTAAGCTTCATCGTGCGCTTCCGTTGTTTGGTTGACGAGTTTGTGGATCGTGCCGACGCTGACGTCCAGTTGCCGCGAAATCGCTTTGTACGACAGGCCTTGCCGACGCAGCTCTTGGGCCGCTTGGCGCATTTCCTCCGATACTTTCAAGGGTGCTCCGAACTTTACCCCCCTCTTCCGCGCGGCGTCGAGCCCGGCGCGCACGCGCGCGACGATGGTGTCGCGCTCGATCTCGGCAATCTCCGCGAAGGCGGCAAGCATCGTGCGGCGGAACGGGTTTTCGTGGCCTAAATTCAGCACGGGCTGCGTCACGGAGATGAACGCCACGCCCGCTTCGTCGAGGTTCAGCAGCAGCCGGATCGCCGTCGTCGCATGGCGGCTGAACCGGTCGAGCCTGTAGCAAATGATCGTGTCGATCGCGCCTTTGTTCGCGGCTTCCAGCAACGCCTGAAATCCGGGGCGATTGACGGTTTTTCCCGAGATCCCCTCGTCCTTGAAGACGGTCACCTGCTTCGGGCGCTTTTCTGCCGGTAAATCGAGCAACCACTTCTCGACGGTGTTCTTCTGGCTTTCCAGGTCCTGTTTTTCGGTCGACACCCGGTAGTAGATCGCGACTCTCTGCATTCGGGTCTTGCTCCGCTTTTCTGTTCAGTTCTGAGGCAGGGCTGAGCGCTTGTCGCTCCAGGGCGTTCAGGGCCAAACAGGCCCGTTCATTAATCACCCGAATATGATCATAACACTTTGATATTATTAGTCAAACAACCTCTTTCGCATTTGTTCAATATACACCTGTTTTTTGAACGGTCCTGATAGGGATTATAGGGCAGGTGGGGTTTTGAGGGAATAGAGGGGCATTTTTGCCGAATGTCTACACAGCAACGACAGCAAAAGTGCTGTTGCTGAATATCCTCTATTCAACAACAGTAAAAATGGTGGTGGCGTGTTATGCCGCGCGGCGTTCTTTCGCCGCATAACGCTTGATGACGTCGCGCAAGAGCTGGATGGCGTTGTCGCGCTGTTCCTTGCTCAAATTTTTGATCAAGCAGCCGTGGATGAAGCCGTCGTCCACCGGGCGGGCCCAGCGAATTTCTAGCATCAAATTGGCTAAGCCCGCACGTTCGAGCTGTTCGCCGAGGGCGCCGTCGGCCGTGTCCATGCGCAAGCTGACAGCGACGTCCTTTGCGTAATATTCAGACAATTTAATGGTGAAGCCGTCGAAGGAGTAATTGATCATCTCGCCGTCGCCGAAGTTGGTCATGACTCGGATCAACCCTGGGTAGGGGACGGGGTTGCGGACGTCGTTGCGTTCGATGCCGGTGAACTGGCGGTAGGCCTCGTCGCCATCCAGAAGTAGCTGAGGTTCGGCGTGGAAGGGGTCGAGCTCGTAAGCTTCAACCAGGGCCTCGCTGTGCTTCACGCGGATGTGGCGCTTGCGCATGGCGACGTCGTCGCCGACCAAGTGGGGGATCAAATCGCGAGTCGACGCCCCGAGCATGGCCATGTGGCGGTCGCAAGCCGCTTCCAGCCGTTGGGCGAAGTTTACGCCGTTGCCGATGACGGTCAGGTCAGTGCGTTCGGTGTCGCCGAGGTTGCCGAGGTAGACGCCAGTGGTGTTGATGCCGACGCGGAGCGGGAAGACGGCCTGGTTGGTCTTGTGGGCCCGGACCATGCGCTTCAAGTTGTCGTGCTGGATTTTCGCGGCGCACTGGGTGGCGGCTAAGGCGTGAACTTCCGCGGCCTGACCTTTGCCCTCGAAGTCGTAGCCGAAAACGCAGAGCATTCCGTCGCCCATCGTCCGGTCGACGACGCCGCCAAAGGCGTGCACCGTACGGCGTAGGTGGTCGACCAAGGTCTTGAGGCTGGAGAAGGCCTCCTTCGGCGTCTGCTTCTCGGCGGCGCGCGAAAAGCCGACGATGTCTATGAACATGATCGTGACGATCTGCTCCGTCGCTTCCAAATGGTGCAGCCCTTGGGGGCCCAAGCGTTGCAGCGTTTCGGGCGAGAGGATGCCGTGCAAGTCGTGGCGGAGGAGGGCGGCGCGTTGTTCGGCGAGCTTGACGATGACATGGTTGCACATGAAACCCGTGACCATAAGGGCCAGGAGAGGCATCACCCACGGGACGAGGAGGTCGAAGGCGAGGAAGGCAAGCGTCGAGATGCCAAAGAGGGAGACGCCGGCGCCGCAAAGCAGCCAAGGTAGGGTCTTGCGCTGGTGACAGAGAGCCAGCGCGGCGCCTGCCAGGCTCAAAAGGGCGATGAGCCCCATGCCGCCGGGCAGCCGCTCTAGCCACTCGCCCGTGATGGCGCTGTGGACCATCGCCAGGTGAATGAACGCGAGTGGCAGTCGTCCAGCGGCCGTGTCTTCGAAGGCCACCGAGCCGACGTGAAGGTCGGGAAGCAACACGACGGTGTCGCCGGCGTTGATCTCTTGGACCGGTTTCCCAGCGCGGCTCGCGGCCAAGACGTCGGCCAAGCTCAAGAGTCGGCCAGATATGCTCACGCGACTCAGGAAGTTCACCGGTACGCGGCCGTCGCCGTCGACAGGCACGACGTGGCCGCCAACTTCGAGTCGGCCTTCGACGACGCGGGGGTCGCCCGCGGCGAAGAGGCTCCAATGGGGCAGGAAAAGACTCGAACCGACGCTGACCAAAGGTTCGAGCGCGCCGTCGGAGAAGCCGAGGTCGTGCCCGATCTCGGTGAAGGCGCCTTCAACCTCGGGGCTCGGGCCGTAAACGAAGTAGGGATGCCCCGGCAACCAGGTCGGCTGCTGCCTTTGACTTAGGGAGTCGGTAAGCAGCTTGGTGAGGCTGATGGCTCGCTTTTGGGCTAGGAGTTCGGGGCGTCCGGCGATGCGCTCGTCTTGGGCCGTGGCTTTGGCGATCACCGGTACGCCGGTGTCGCGGAGCGTGGCGACGAAGGTTTGCGCTTCGACGGCGTCGAATGGTTGGGCGAAGGTTTCGTCGATGACGATACGCTTTGGCCCCCGGGCGGCCAGGGCGGCCCCTACTTCCGTCCACGCAGCGAGCGAAGGCTCTCCCCGGCGCAAGACTGTGATGGCGCGGTCGTCGACTGTAACGATCTTGATGTTCGGCGCGAGCTTCGGGTCCTTCCCGAGCACCGAGCGGATCCGGAACGCCAGGGGTTCGGCCAGCGTTGCCTCGATCGAGCGTGACGCACCGAAAGCCGCGACCAACGTCAACGCCGCGGCGACGCTCGCCGCCGTGAGCAGGGCGCGGCGCAGCGC
>JAYWBY010000392.1:0-12390 GCA_043781115.1 Pseudomonadota bacterium | reverse complement strand
GGCGACGCCTGGCGTGCGCTCGCCGCCAAGGATCTCAAGAGCGGCAAGACCACCACTGATCTCGTGCGGGACACGCCGGAGGGTCTCGCAGTCCAAGCGCTCTATACCTCCGCCGACGTCGCCGGCTTGGCGCATTACGACACGTTACCAGGCTTGCCGCCGTTCACGCGCGGCCCGCGGGCCACGATGTATGCCGTGCACCCTTGGACGATTCGGCAATATGCGGGTTTTTCGACGGCGGAGGCCTCGAACGCTTTTTACCGAAAAAATTTAGCCGGTGGCCAGAAGGGCCTGAGCGTCGCTTTTGATTTGGCGACGCACCGCGGCTACGACTCCGATCACCCACGCGTCGTCGGCGACGTCGGCAAGGCGGGCGTCGCCATCGACTCCGTCGAGGACATGAAGATTCTCTTCGACGGCATTCCGCTCGGAGACATGAGCGTGTCGATGACAATGAACGGCGCAGTCCTGCCGATCTTGGCGGCCTTCATCGTCGCCGCCGAAGAACAAGGCGTGAGTCCCGCCGCGCTTTCGGGCACGATTCAAAACGACATTCTCAAAGAATACATGGTGCGCAACACCTACATTTACCCGCCAGAGCCGTCGATGCGCATCGTCGCCGACATCATCGAATATTCCAGCCGCAACCTACCGAAGTTCAACAGCATCAGCATCAGCGGCTATCACATGCAAGAGGCCGGCGCCGACTCCGCCTTGGAGCTCGCTTACACGTTGGCCGACGGGTTGGAGTACGTGCGCGCGGCGCTCGCTAGAGGGCTGTCGATCGACGAATTCGCGCCGCGCCTGTCGTTCTTCTTTGGCATTGGCATGAACTTCTACATGGAGATCGCCAAGCTCCGAGCCGCCCGCACGCTTTGGCACGAGTTGATCGCGCCGTTCAAACCCACGGACGCTCGCTCTCTGATGCTCAGGACGCATTGCCAAACGTCCGGCTACACGCTCACCGAGCAGGACCCCTACAACAACATCGTTCGGACGACGATCGAAGCTATGGCCGCGGTGTTTGGCGGCACCCAATCGCTGCACACGAATGCTTTCGACGAAGCTATTGCCTTGCCGAGCGAATTCTCCGCTCGAATCGCACGGAACACGCAATTGATCATTCAGCACGAGACCGACATCACTTCGACGGTGGACCCGTTTGGCGGCAGCTTCTTCATGGAGAAGTTGACCGGCGACTTGATCGACAGAGCCCGTCAGCTCATCAATGAAGTGGAAGAAGCCGGGGGCATGGTCAAGGCCGTGGCCACCGGCATGCCGAAGCTGAAGATCGAACAAGCCGCCGCCCGCAAACAGGCGCGGATCGACAGCGGCGCGGAAACGATAGTCGGCGTCAACAAGTACAAACTGACCGGCGACGACTCACAAGCTTTCGAAGTTTTGGACGTCGACAATTCGGCCGTGCGCGAGTCGCAAGTCAAGCGCCTCGACGCCATCAAGAAAAAGCGTGACGCCAAGATCGTCGAACGAACGCTTGCGGCTTTGCAGACCGGAGCCTCGGGCAAAGGCAACTTGCTCGCCTTGACCATCGATGCGATGCGCGCGCGCGCCACCGTCGGCGAAGTTTCGGATACGCTGGCCCAGGTTTTCGGTCGCCATCGCGCCGAGATTCACGCCGTCAGCTCCGTCTACGCGCAAGCCTACAAAGGAGATGACTTGTTCGAAAAAGCGAAAGCCGCCGTCAGCCGGTTTGCCACGGCGGAGGGTCGGCGTCCGCGCATCCTCGTCGTCAAGCTCGGGCAAGACGGCCATGACCGCGGTTCAAAGGTCATCGCCACCGGCTTGGCCGACATGGGCTTCGACGTCGACATCGGTCCGCTTTTCCAGACTCCCGAAGAAGCCGCCAAGCAGGCCATCGAGAACGACGTGCACGTGGTCGGCGTATCGTCCCAAGCCGCGGCGCACAAGACGCTGGTTCCCGGGCTCGTCGCCGCCTTGAAGGCGGAAGGCGCGGAGGACATACTAGTTGTCGTCGGCGGGATCATTCCCCAAAAGGATCATGACTTTCTGAAACAGAACGGCGCCGCGGCGATCTTTGGCCCCGGCACCACCATTCCAGAGTGCGCACTTACGCTTTTGGATGCAATCGCCAAGCGCCGGTCCGGGAAGAAATGACGCGCAAGACCGTCAAAGGCGAAAGTCTGGCCGTCGGCGTCGTGGCCGGCAATCGCCGCGCCCTGGCCAAGGCGATCACGTTGCTCGAGGACAAGCGTCCCGAAGAGCGGAAGAACGCCGCCGCCCTCCTCGCCGAACTGCTGCCGCACACTGGCAAGTCGCTGCGCATCGGCATAAGCGGACCACCGGGAGTCGGCAAGAGCACGTTCATCGAAGCCTTCGGCCAACGGCTTCTCGCTAAGGGTCAGCGACTCGCGGTGTTGGCCGTCGACCCGTCGTCGCCGGTGTCCGGCGGCAGCATCCTCGGCGACCGCGTCCGCATGGAAACGCTCTCGAGCCACCAAGACGTCTTCATTAGGCCCTCGCCGGCCGGTGGCACGCTGGGAGGAGTCGCCCGGCACTCGCGAGAAGCCATTCTCGCGTGCGAAGCGGCGGGCTACGACGTTCTGCTGATCGAAACCGTTGGGGTCGGCCAGAGTGAAACGGTCGTCGCCTCGATGGTCGACGTCTTCTTGATGCTGGCCATGCCTAACGCCGGCGACGAAATCCAGGGCATCAAACGCGGCATATTGGAGCTCGCCGACCTTGTCGCGGTGACCAAGGCCGACGGCACGTTGTTGCCGGATGCCAAGCGAACGCAAATGGAGCTCGAACAGGCGCTGATGATGGCGAAGAGCGACGGCACCTTGCCTCCCGTTCTGCTCGTGAGTAGCATCTCCGGCGCTGGTCTAGAAGCCCTGGAAAAGGCCCTCGGCGACTTCGTAACGAAGCGCAACGAGTCCGGAGATTTCAAGGAAAACCGCCAAAGGCAGGCTGCGGCGTGGTTTCATCAAGAAATCGCCAACGAGTTGACCGCCAGGCTCGCCGCCGATGGTGGCACCTCGGCGCTAGTAAGGACCCTAGAAATAGAAGTAAAGGCGGGACGAATTCCGGCGGCAGTGGCTGCCACGCGGGTCGTCGATTCGCTGCTGCAGAGCGAGAAATGAAAAATTTGGCCGTCGTCAACCTCGGTGCCCACGGTCACGTCAACCCAACCCTCGCCGTGGTCAAAGAGCTAGCCAAAATGCAGGTAGAGGTGCGTCAAGCCGGCGGCCAGGCAAGGGCCGCGGAAGCGATTCTGGCAACCCTCTAAGCATGGAATCTCAGCCACATAACGTCGAGCCCTTGGCCCTGGCGCCAAGGGCTCGACGTTTAAGCTTCGCGGCCGCCGCGACGACACCTCAATAGTCCCGGATTTCACGTTTACTTTAGGAGTTTGCCCGATGCTTGCTCAATTGGCCGGCCGTCAGGTCCTCGGCTCGTCGCTCGCCTTGCTACTAACATTGGCTGGCTGTCGCACGCCCAACTCCTCGTCTGCGCTCGCCGCCAACGCTGGTCCTGGCGCGTTGCCCCTGAGCCTCGAGCACATCGACACCGTGCAGCAGTTCGTGGCTGCTTCGAAGGACGCGAGCGGCATCGTCAAGACCGGCCGGACGCTCAAATTTTTCGTCGATCTGCGCACCGCGGGTCAACCGAAGGTCCACTTCGTCAACGGCAACTTCTTGGTCAACGGCGCAACCCCAGAGTATGCGCAGTTTCACTACTACTTCGCCCGCAAGACCCTCGGACTGACTGAGGGCCTAGACGAATTCAACAACGTCACTTACTTCACCGAAAACAAGCGCTATATGGCGGGAACGCTGCAAACCTACGACTTGGATGGCACGGGAGAGCTGACTTACGGGGTCTCGCTCTACCCACAGGACGTCATTCACGGCATCAAGACGCTCGAAGCGGTCAAAATCGTGGCGGGCGCCATTAAGATCCCCGCCGTGAAGTTCGCCTTCGTGGAGTCCGGCTCCCAGCAGACCACCGACGACGTCGCTTCTGAGTACACGCAAGCGGGCATCGCGCGCTTGAGCATCGAGAAGATCCTCGGGTCGATCAATTACATCCCAATGCATCAAGGTGAGGCATTCGGCTACCTCCGCTTCTTCCCGTCGAGCCAAGACAACTTGACGGCGGCCGACATCGTCGTCTTCGACGACCTGCCCCTCGATTTGACGGTAGTCGCCGCAACGATCACCCGCGCCTATCAGGACACCAATTCCCACGTCAATTTGAAGTCCAAGGAACGCAACACACCGAATGCCGTGCTGCGCGACGCCAGCCCCGATCAGGGCAAGATCTCTGCTTTCAAGGACCAGCCAGTGCATTTGGTCGTCGGCCCGGAGAATTTCACGATCGAACCGACGACGCCGGAAATCATCGCGCAGAAGCTGAAGGAGCGTTTCAGTAAGCCTTGGGTCCCGATCACATGGGACGTGACGACGAAGCTCTTGTCGTACGATTCAATGTGTCCCACGGCCCCCGGCGATTGCCTGAAACTCGGCCGCAAGTATGGGTCGAAGGCCGCCAACCTCGGTTTCTTAGCCAACCGCAAGGTCTTAGGCCGCAAGGCCGTCCCCGGCACCCTCAGTCAGAAAATGGGCTACGACCTGGTGCCGACCGGCTTCGGGATCCCGCTCCAACTTTACAAGGCCTTTGTCGACCTCCCAGCCAACGCCGCGCTCAAGAAAAAGCTCGCGGAGCTGATCACGCGCGAAAAGAGCGGTGTCCTCTCGGGCGACGATCGCAAGCAGCTGATTGCCCAAGTCCAGCAGCTTTTCTATGACGGGGTCTTCCCGCCGAATGTTCTTACCCAGATTCAACAGCGCGTCGCCTCGGACCTCGTCGGCATCGAGAAAGTCAAAATCCGCTCGAGCGCCAATGCCGAAGACATCGCGGGCTTCGACGGCGCCGGCCTCCACGACAGCTATAGCGCCGAACCGGCAAAAACTGACAATCCGGAGCACCATTGCACCAAAGTCAGCGATGACGCGGAAGGCGGTGGCGGCGAAACCAAAGCGAAAATGAAGCCCAAGACTTTGGCCTGCGCGATCAAGGGCGTCTACGCCAGTCTGTGGAACAAGCGCGCCATCGAAGAACGGTCCTTCTCGCGAATCGACCACTCGACCGTGTCGATGGGGATTTCCGTGTTGCCCGCCTACGACTTCCAATCGCCGGTCACCGCCAATTCGGTCGTCGTCACGCGGGTTCTGAACACGGAAGACGTGTACGGGTACTCGCTGTCGATCCAACAAGGCAACAACCTGGTGACCAACCCAGACCCAGGCACGTTCACCGAAGCGACCATCGCGGCCATCGGCACGGGCACGGAACCGACGTCCTTGACCGTCACGCGTTTCGCCAAACCGAAGAAAGACGAGCCGCAGCTGAGCCAACCCGTATTGGTGCGCGATCAAACGCTTAATCTCGTCAAGATTTCTCAAACGGTCGAGGAGGCCTACTGTCGCGCTCGTCCGGACTATTATGCCGACGACTGCGGCTTCGTCTCGGTCGATGTTCGCAAGCCGAAGTCGCTCGACATGGAGTTTAAGTCTCTCGAGAACGGGCAATTTGTCTGTAAACAAGTGCGCGAATTCGCCGGTCATTGATCGGAGAACCCACGCCAAACATTTGCCGAGTCCTAACAGAATCCTTGACCTCGTCGGCCAGCAGGGTGTTAAGATCCCGCCATGGAAGCTGTTTTTCGACCTTGGGACGCGGCGATCGCGACTTGGCCACCAGGGATTTTGGCGCTACTCGCGACGGTCTACGTTCTGATTTGGCAGGCGTTCGGCGTCGCGGCGTTGGTGCCCTTGGTCCGCCGCAGCGGCTTGCCTCGCGACTGGAGCTTCGCCGTCGCTTGGTTGATCTGGATGCCGCTGGCCGGGAGCTTGGCGCTCGGCATGACCATGGCTGGATTGGCTTCGCCACGGAACTTCCGCGTTGTTTCGGCCGTCATCGCGTTGTCGAGCGGGATTTCGCTTTACGGGTCGCGGCGCACCCTGGTGACACTTTGGAAAGAACGCCGCTTTGTGCCTAAATCCCGCGCGGCTCGCGCGGGAGGCGCCCTGGCGCTGTTTTTCCTCGGCCTGCAGCTATTTTTCGCCGCGCATCCCGAACGCCTATACGACCAGCTCAACTATCACCTGGTCGTCAGTAAACGCCTGTTCGACCTCGGGCAACTCATGCCTCCGACGTTCGATCCCCACCTCCTCATCGCCGGTCCCGTCGAGTACGCGATGATTTGGCCGCGCGTATTGATCGACAGCGACTTTCTAATGGTCGCCATCGGCCAAGTCTGGGTGTTTCTCGCGACGGTCATCCCGATGCTCGGGCTTTTTTACATGCTGGCTAAGCAGCGCCCGGGAGGCAGTTTGGCGCTTGCCGCCTTCGTTTTCGCCGTACCGTCGTTCATTCCCCAAAATGAACTCGTCGGCATGTTGAAGCCTGGAGCGTTTTTGCTGACCGGGACCTATCTAGCTGTCTTGTCCCCGTTGACTTCGCGGCGGATCCTGGCGACTCTTACGATACCCTTCATTTTGTTATTTTCGGCATGCAATCCAACTTACATCCACGCATCGATCGCCCTGTTCTTCGCCTCGCTGATCGCCGAACGTTGTAGTTTTAAACGTCTCCTGGAACCGACACCCCTGCTAGCCTTTGGCCTGGCCGCGTTCGCTCTCGAAATCACCAAGAGCTACAGGATGACGAAGACTTTCTTTTATCCTTCAGATGCGGCCTATCTGCCGACGCCCGCGTCCGACGCCGAGACCTTGGCTTATTGGCACCACATCGGCTTCCCGCGCGACGAGCATTTCTTCCAGCGTTGGTACGGGGCCATTGACGTGCCGTCGCGCAACACCGGTCTTCTACTCTGGCTTGGCTTGATCTTGGCGATCGGAGTCCAGCGGTTCTGGCAGCGGCCGGATTGGAGCTGGAAGGGTCCGCGGCTGCCGCTGGTTTTCGCAGCGCTGTTTGTCCTGACTTGGCCGGTTTTCTACGACAGCGGCGTCAGCTCTCGCTTCGTCGCCTCTTATACCGGTGCGCTCCTGGCGCTCGGCACGGCGGTTATGTTACAAACTTCAGGGCGGCTCCGATATTTCGTGCTTGGCGCGACGGTCGTCTTGGGTTTAAGCGTTTCCCATGCTGACGTGTTGATGCGAAAGGTCGTCGACTGGAACAAGACTGACGTCATTGGTGCCTTCATGCCTCAATTTCCTCGGTTGCTGGCCTCGCTGACGGTAAACTCCTTCGCCTCCAAGAACGACTCCGTCTTAGCGGACGACCCCGCGAAATTCTTTTTCAACGCGGCCGTCCTTCACGGCCACCTTATCCCATCGGAGAGGGCCACTTGGCAGAGTTTGCGCGAGCACCCACAAGAAGCCGCTTTGGCGCTTCGAGTCAAAGCGGTGGTCATCGAGCAAGGCAATTTCGAGACTATGTACGACCCCGACCGCTTCGCTGGGCCTATTCGGGAGGTCTGGGATAAGCTCGTCACCTTCGGCGAGGTGACGACCGTCGGCCACGACTTCGTGCTCCACAGCGAATGCTACTTTCAAGCACGGCCGTGTTCTATCGCTCAGTGATGAGCAATGATTTTCCAGTAAGCGTCGGCGTCGAACTTCGGCGAATGCTGCGCATTGTGACAAGAAACGCAGACCGCCTTGGCCGAAGGCTGCGCCTTTCCTGCCGGCGCGCCTGGATTCAAAGTGTGCGCGAGGCGCGGCCCGTGACAGTTCTCGCATTGCACGTTGGCGAACTGCGGACTCGCGGCCAATGACACGAATCCTCCTTTTTCCCTCGCACCGACGGAGTGGCAGGCGACGCATTCGCCATCTTCGTGCTTGCCTTTGTCGACCAAGTCTTTCATCGCATGGGCATGTTTGCTGGCGTCGTAGACCGCGGAGGCTTCCGCGTGGCACGACGCACAAGCTTTCGAGCCGGCGAAGGGCGTTTGTTGGAGATTCTTCAAACGGGCCTCACTGCCGCCGATGAAGGCGCGGCGGGCGGCTTCGACATATCGCGAATAGACGTCCGACAGCGGGCCGTCGCCGGGGGCAGACACCGGGTCCATCCACGTCACCAGTTTCGCCGCCTGGAACGCCGGGGTTTGATCCCCGAGAGGCAGCACTGGTTTCGTCTCGCCACTTCCTTTGAGATAGTCGGCTAGCGGTTTGGCTTCTTCGAACAAGAGTGAACCGCCCCGCAGCAAGCCTTGGCCGCCGAGCGGCACCATGTGAACGGGTGGTTTGGTTAGAACTGTCAGCCGACCTTCGTCCAATCGCTCGGCCGTCCCGGGTTCGGTGTCGAACGAGCTCGAATTGGACGCGACGATCTCCGTGAAAATCTTGGCGGCTGCGATTGCCTCTAGGTCGGCCTTGGAGCCGGAAAAGAGCAGGATCGCTTGTTTGCCGGCGCCGCTTTTGGCAAGCAGCGTTTGCCAGCTTTTCAGCATCGAAGCGTTCACGCGCACGAGATTAGAATCGCCCTTCACGAAAGCGTAACCAAGTACGGCGTAGTTTGGATCGACGATGATCGGCGCGGCAAGCGAGGCAAGGGAACTCTTCGGCTTGGCGTTGCTCAAAACGAACGGTAGGTTCGCCGGCAGTTTTTGCCTTTGTGTCGTGAGGTGACGGATTTCGAGAACGTTGAGCAATTCGGCGGTCGGCTTCAACCGCGCATCCGCTTCAAAGAGAAACGGCACTTTGACGCCGTCGGTCTTCATTGGCGGGAGTTCGTTGCCGAGATTGAAAAGCGCCAAATCCGGACGCAGCGCCCTCTCGCGCTCCAGCACGATACCGAGGCGTTTAATGCCGCCGAGATCCGTGGTCGGGTCGCAACCGCAAGGCTCGATGTGGCCTCGAAGATCTCCATAAGCAAGAAATCCGGGAGCGGGCGAGGCAAAGGCCGGGGCGGCCGACAATATTGTGGCGGTAAATATTATTGATTTCAGGTAGTTATCCATGTTTGCTACATTATATATGGCTTCGCCCATCAGATAATCTTAAAAAACCACCGTGAGAATATGCCAAGGAGCGCGCCGTGACCATCGACCTAACCCCCGAAGCTTTGACCGAGGCGCTTAAGCTCTCCCAAAACGAACCCGCCAATCTTGGTCTCCCTCTTCGGGTGTACATCGACGGCAAGGGCTGCGACGGATTCTACTACGGAGTCTCTTTCGACGCCGAGCAACCGGGTGATACGACGTTCCTCCAGAGCGGCCTCAAAGTCGTCGTCGACCAAGATTCCCTACGCTACATCGACGGGTCGACGATCGTTTGGGTCGACGATGAACGCGGCCGCGGCTTTCTCGTCGAAAACCCGCGACACAAAAAGTTTCGCGGCAAATTCTACAAGAAGAAGGCCTGGCTCGACGAGCTGGTGAAGGGCAAGCACGGGGCGGCGACGCCGGAAGACCCTACTTCTTCTTCTCAATGATCAGCTTCGTTCCCGTCGGGAGCGCCTTGACGCCCTGGCCGAGGAAGACGATGTCGAAGACGGCGACGCCGCCTTTGTTTTCGCTGAGCGACAAGAGGCCGGCGCCTTTGCGCTCGTTTGCCTTCAGCGTGTACTTCATGATCGAGTCGCCGACGGCGAGCGCCTGAATCTGGCCGGCTCCCAAGATCGCCGCCGTCGAACCGACCAGGAGAAAGTCGCCCTTTTGATCGAGGACGACGCCATCCCAACCCAATGCTTGCGGCAACCAAGCGACGATGTCCTCGGGTTTGGTCGACTTAGGGCCCTTGGTCGAGAACAGGGTCTCTGCCTTGCCGTCTTTGCCCGCGCGCAGGAATTTCCAATCGCCTTTGTCAGAAGCCACGAGAACCGTGTCGGCATGACTCGCTTCGAGGATCGCGTCGAAGGCTTCCATCTCGGCGAATTTGGCTTTGTTGAGCTTCAGGTTCCAAGCGGCCGACGCCATGTTGGGCAACTGGAAGAAGCTGAGCTTGTTGAACGCCTCGAAATCCACGTCTAGAAATTTGGGCTCGCCCTTGCCCTTTTCCGGCAGCGCTGAAACCATCACGATGACGTGCGGGAAAGCGCCGGTCTTGCCTATGGCTTCTTTCGACCACATGCCGAGGGGTGGGGCGTCGCCTTTCTTTTGCGCGAGACCGGCGGTCGCAAGCGCGGCCGAGGCCAGCACCGCGGCGCCGAGAGTCTTGCCCAATTTTGAAAGGATCGACATGTGGTCCTTACCAGGTAATGGCAACGCCGCCGCCGGCGTAACCCGAATCGTAGGCGAGGCCCTGCACCGCGGACTTTCCCGGCGCCGGGTCTTCCTTCTTGCCCGAGGTCAAGCTGACGTGCTCGTACATGTAGAAAGCCAAGAGCGCCGTCTTGAATGGCACGCCGAACATGGGAATCGTCGGCCCGGCGGTGAAGTATGCGTCGATGCCGAGCCGGTTCGAAGTCACTCTACCCCCGCTCTTCAGCAGCGAAAAGCCGGTGTCGATGCCGTACCAACCTCGGACTGTGTACCAATCGGCCAAGACTTCCAATCCGAGCTCGAGCGCCGTGCTGAACGTCCGACCGAGGTGGAACTCCTGCATCTGCACGACTTTGCCATCGTCGTTGGTTTTCGCCGGCAGATTGGCGTTGAACTCCCACATGCCTAGCTTCGGGTCGATCGTGATGCGGTCGATCAGGAAGCCCGGGTTGAAGTCGAGTGAAAAACCAAGCGTATGCCGGGCCGACGCGATACTCGCGTCGAACGTCCCCCCATTGACGCCGTCAAGCTTGGCCTTTTGTTCCGGCATCTTGTCGTAGTAGTACCGAAGACCTTTCACCGGACCGCCGCGGATTTCGGCGAGCAAACCGATGCGGTTGGTTTTGCCGATCAGCTTACCGAGTTCGCCGGTTGTCGGGAGCACTTGCAAACCGTAGCGAAAGCCGACGTAGCCCGAAGCGGCAGTGTCAAACAGGCCGGTCATGATGTTGCCGCCCTTGCCTTTCAAAAAGTCGAGCAACGAGCCGTTTTGCGCCGCGGCGTCCAGGATGATTTGGGACTCCTTTATGACGGCCTCGAGCTCTTCCTTTCGCGCGCCTGGACCGTCGGCATTCTGAGCCCAGAGCGGCCCGCTCGCCAACGCGTCGCTCACTTCAGGCTGCGTCTCGTAAGTGACGTCTCCCCCAAGGAGCATCGTCACCTTTTTCATTTTCTTGGATTTGGGCAAGTTGGTTTTGGTCTTGCGCGCCGTTCCGACCACTTCGCTCCGCCAAATCTTGGACGAGTCGTCCCAGCTCAAGCGATAGAGGACTAGGCTTTCGGGCGGCGGCGGAACCTTAAACTTGAAATCCTTTGACTTGCCCGCGCGCCAGTATCTGCCACTGTAGGACGGCGGCGAACCCGTGACGGCGGCCTTGGTCACGAGCTGTCCCATGGGCATGGAGTCGAGCAAGGCGTAGGTCACCAAATCCGTGAACTCGTCGTCGTCGAAGAATTGCATCGTTGCGGCGGACGGAGGCATCGTGATGTGCGCGACATCTTCTTTCGCCCACGCAATCGTGAAATCCACGGCCTTCGTCCCGTCGACGACGGTCATTTTCCACTTGGACGATTTTTCTACGCCGGCGACAAGCTGGTCGCCCCGGTAGCAACCGTAGGAACCGAAAGCGCCAAAGCCCCAGGCTCCGCGTTCGGCGGTTAGGGCTTTGCCGAGCTGCTCGCAGCTCTTCTTCCAGTCCTTGAAGTATTTCGCCCGGTCGTTCTTGGCTTTGTTGGAAGGCTTGCGGCTCTTCTTCGAGTCCAGGTCGATTCGCACATGGTCGGAGGTGACCGTTTCGGCACGCACTAGCGTTCCACCTAGCATGAGGCTGGCCGCCGTGAGCATCGCTTTTGTCCAATCGCTCCCCACTGCTCGCTCCACAGGACTCTAGCGATAGTCCAGGATCTCTACTTTTTCGAGAAAAATGGCCTTTGCCTGGCTGTCGATGAACTTCGCGACCTCGGTGTTGGTCTTTATAAAGTCGCGACTCACTGGATAAAGTTTATTTCTCTTTAGAATATACAGAACCTTACCCTTGTCCAGCAAGGCTCCGATCCAATCGAGCAGAGCCGTCTGCGACGTCCCGCGCATATCGTAGAGGGCCGAACGTGAGCCTTTGAAGACAAAGTTGCCATCGAGCAGCGGCAACAGGATCTCTATGGCCGGCTGATCCAATCCGCTGCCTGTAAGTTGAGCAACGACCGCCTGATTTTTTACGACGAAAATCCCGTCTGAAGTCGCCAATCCTTGGTGGGACAGTCCGATGGCGCCGGCTCCGCGAATATATGGCAGGAATTTGAAATAATCTTGGCCCGAAGTCATGTGGACAGCGATTGGCGCGCTGTCGACTTTGAGTTCTCCTTTGGGTTGGATCCAGGGCGCCTGGTCGCTGACGGCGACG
>JAYWBY010000391.1:0-4597 GCA_043781115.1 Pseudomonadota bacterium | reverse complement strand
AATGTGGAAGGAGCCGTGCTCTTCGTACGCTTCGCTATTTGGGACGATCGCTACCGGTAAATTCAAGGCGTACTTGGACGCCGGATCGACGTAAGGCTCGGCCGTCGCAACGTCGCCGACGGGCAGCGAGGCGTAAATCGTCAGCGTCACGACCTGCGGGGCGGCTTCGGTGCTCGGCGTTCCGAAGACCGGTGAGGTCGCGACGCCGATCGTGCGCAGTTTTTTCAAGTCTTCGTAGCGTTCCTCCTCGCCATTGCACGCCGCGAGGCAGTGACTCAGAAAGACGGTTGTAAGTAGAGAAAATACCATGCGACTGGTCATAGAATGCCCCTCAGCTCGACGTAGGGAATGGGCGGAATACCCCGGAAGTATTGCTTTTCCGAGTAGTCGTAGTTGTACTGCACGCCTTGAGCTTGGCGCTCGAGCGCGATGTACTCGACGCCGAAGCGCCATGTGAGTTTCCACGTGTCGTAAAGCGAGTCGCGTTCCGCGAAAATGTCCAGCTCGTGATAGGACGGCAGCCGCGCGTTGTTGGGTCGTGCGTTCTCGTCGCGCCGTTGCTGGTACTTGTCCAGGTTGGCGTTGTACACCGCGTCGTCGACGGCGGTAGTGGTGTCGCCAGTATGGTAAATGAAGCGGCCGCCCAAGTCCCAGATGCCGGTGAGCTTGTAGTCGCCGACGAGATTCAAGATGTGGGTCTGGTCGTACTGCGAGTTGTAGTAAGTGTCGCCCGGCGCGTCGCGGTCTTCCGTTTTGGAGTACGTGTACGCAATCCAGCCAAAGAGGCGCTCGGTTAGGTTGCGGCGGATGAACGCCTCGAAGCCGGCGCTGATCTGGCTGCCGTCGTTGTCCTTCACCGTCGCGGCGTCGGAGCGAACCATGTCGACGGTCGTCTTGTAGAAGGTCTGGAAATCGGTCGTCCAGCGGTCGCCCCACTGCGTCTCTAGCCCAAGAATGTAGTGGTACGAGCGGATGAACTTGATGTTCGGGTTGCCGAAGTTCGGGTCGGCGTCCTGGAATTGCGGCGTTTCTGAGTACTGGCCGGCGGCGCCTTTCAGGGCATTGTCGGCGTTCAATTGGAAGCGAGCATTGAGGCGCGGGTCGAGAGATCCGGCGTTGATGATGGTGTTGTGCGAGGCGCGGATGCCGGGAGTCATGAGCAGCGGGCCGAACTCCTTGTCCATCGCCACCCAGGCGTTCTCTTCGTTGAAGCCTTTGTGGACGACGCTTTTGGCCTTCGGAGCCTCTTGGAAGTCGAAGAAGGGGTCGTTCTCGTCTTGAATCGGCGCGAGCACCGAAACGTCGGCTTTGGCGTAAGCGAGCTCTAAGCCATAGTAGATCCGGTCCTTGCCCGAAAGCTTGTGCACGAGTTCGGTGTGGACTGCGAATGTCGACACCAGGATGTCGATGTAATTGTCCAAGATCGAGATCGTGTTCTCTTGATGGTCGACGCTCGGGGAGACCGTGACGCTCCAGTCCTTATTTATGTTGGTCTTCCACTCGACGCCGATCAATTGGAATTGATCCTTCAGATCGAACTTGCCTCGACCGGAGTCGTCCGTCGCCGCGTCGTTCGGGAAGAGCAAATGCAGACCGTCGTAGGCGTGAATCAACAAGACCTTGACGTGGCCATCGTCCGTCGGGTGGAAATAAAAGCCGTGTTCGTCGCCGAAATAGGGCACGACCGTCAGGTCGTCGGCACCTTGCTTCTTTAAAATAAGCGGCAAAATGGCGTCGAGGTAGCTCCGCCGCGCGGAAATGGCAACCATGTCCTTGCCGTCGTTGATCGGGCGCTCGTGATAGAGGCTGGAGTAAACGGGGAGGTTCACCCGAAATTCCGTCTTCGGCCTTTCCGGCACCTCGGACTTCGTTCTGAGGTCGATGACGCCGCCGGTAATGCCGCCATATTGCGCGCCGAAGCCGCCGCTCGAGAATTCAACGTCGCTCAACAGCTGGTCGGGAATGACCGAGATGTTGCCGATGCGGTGAAAGATGAACGGCACTTGGAAGTCGTCGACCAAATAAAGCGAGTCGTTGGGCCCCGAGCCGCGGACGACGATGTCGGGCCGGAAGCTGCTGGACTGGACGCCCGGGAGGAGCTTAGGAACCTGCGCGGGGTCGCCGCCGGGCGCGACCTTCACCGCTTCCGCGATCGAGATGTTCTTGCGGGACGCTTCGGGGCGTTTGGCGCCGCGCACGAGGACTTCGTTGTCACCGGGCTGCGCCGGAAAGAGGTAGGCGTCGAAGTGATCTTTCCTCCTCAAGTCAGCGAAGGGAATCGTTAGCGACTCGAACGAGTTACGGTAGACCTCGACGGCGCCTTCGCCCGCGGGAATGGCGATGGCGACTTCTCCCGCCTTGTCGGTGAACTTCTTCTCTCCGCCGATCTTCACTTCCGCTCGCGCGACGGGGACGCCCGTGCCTTTGGCGAGAACTTTCAATTTGATGGTCTCGGCGGCGAGCGCGGGGCTCGTCACGGTCGGATGCGTCGCCGGAGAGGGGGGTGGCGTCTGAGCCGAGGCGCCCTTGGCGACTGCCGTCAGCAAAGTCAGGGTCAGCAACAGCTTCAAGTGGAAACTCTCCAGCTGAGTAAGGAATAAACAGGGCGATCTGCGGGCAATGTTACGAGTTTTCCCGCCAAGGGCCAAGTCTGTTTCACACATCGGCCGGGGCGCTAAACGCCAAGCTGGGATACAATGACGGTCCTATGGCGCTGAGTCGCATGAGTCAATTTTCGCTAGTCGGTATCGGCCTTTCCTTGGCTTTGCATACCCTCGGAATTGGCGTACTCGGATCGCGCGGGCTGTGGGACGCGAAGGTCAAACACGACGCCGTGAAGGTGCGGATCGTCGAGAAGAAGCCGGAGCCGAAGGTCGAGCCTCCTCCTCCTCCTCCTCCTCCTCCGCCGCCGCCGCCGAAAGAGAAGCCGAAGCCCAAGCCCAAGCCGAAACAGGTCGCCACCGAGCGGCCAAAGGACCAGCCTCCGCCGAAGGATCCGCCGAAGCCCATTCAGGGCCTCGACGCCAACTCGATGGATCCGAACGGCAAGGGCATCGCCGCGCCACTTGGCAATACGATGATGATGGAAGACACCGGCGAGCGCGCCAAGACTGCGCCGCCGCCAATGACCGCGGACCTGAGTGCCGACGCGCTGCTCAAGCACGAAACGATGAACACCCCGAAATACACCGATGCCGCTTTGGACGCGACGCTCGAGGGCGTCGTGCTCGTCGAGGTTTACGTCGACGAATCTGGCGCGGTGAAAGACGCCGAGTTGAAGAAGAAGGTCGGCTACGGCATGGACCAGCGGATCCTCGACGCCGCGTTCGCCGCGAAGTTCGTCCCGAGAAAGAACAAACTCGGGCGGCCAGAAGCGGCTTGGACGCAGATCCGTTTCAATCTACAGATTCCTTAGTTAGTTTCTGGCGCGAAATTTAATTTCGCGCCAGAAACTATCCTGAGCGCAGCGAAGGATCTCGGTAATTACAGATATAATCGTCGAGATCCCCACGTCGCTGCGCTCCTCAGGATAGTTTCTGGCGCGTTTCGCGCCAGAAACTAGTTATGTAGCCTTTTGGTGGTTGTCGCGGAAAAGTGCTGCAGGTGGGCGTCGCTTCCACAGGCCTGGGCGTTTATTGGGTTGGCACGCTACGTGCAATAACGAGGTCTCCCAGCCAAAGGAGACGTTGCTCGTGCAGGTAAAAAACAAGAAATCGATAAAAGCGGATCGACTCGTTAACGACAACCTTCGCCGAGCTGCGGCGGTCCGTCGCCGGATCAATGACCTGCTTTGGGAATTTTACGAGGAGTTTCCCCTCGGCGAATGGACCGAGGTTGGAATTTCTCCCAGGGCCTAGTCGCCGGAACCTTTGACCGAAAGCCGCGACCGCAGTTCCTCGAGATCCATCGGGCGGTCGCGCACGAGGCTCCAGCGTTCGTAGACTTCGCGCGGGAAAATGGCGCGCAGTGACCGCGAGAACCCGGAGCCATCGACCGGCTCGCTCAGCTCGTCGATCGCGTAAATTCCCGACGGCTTCTTCCAGCCGAGCCTCGTCGGAACGACGTCCCCGGACGTCATCGTCACGGCGCCATCCACGATCCCAAACACGCCACACGTTCGTTCGACGTAGAGATAGCGGTCGTCCCGGCCTAGGAATTTGTGCAAGCACAGCATCCCGGGATTTTTGGCTTCGAGGAACGTCGTCACGGCGAATTTCAGATCGGCGGCTTCGTCGTCATGCAGCTCGCCGCTGAGAGCCGAGTAGGTCTCGCCCTCCCACCACAGGTAGGCCGCCCCGAGAACGAGGATCGTCAAAACGACGGCGATCGACATGGCTGTTTTCAAGGTTCGGTTCATGAAGTCGCGAACATAGCACAGGCTCGCGACCTGTTGCCAGACTGGGAGCGGATGAGGCATAGTGACGCTTCTGGGGGATTAGCTCAGTTGGTAGAGCATTAGCTTTGCAAGCTAGGGGTCAGGGGTTCGAATCCCCTATCCTCCACCATTTTCCACCACGTTCTTCAGGCAGTTTCTCTCTAATAACCGGAATTCGTTGAACGAAGTTTCGGGCACTTGAGCCGCTCCACGCGGCAGCCA
>JAYWBY010000390.1:0-1544 GCA_043781115.1 Pseudomonadota bacterium | reverse complement strand
CCGGCGATGATGTCTTTGCCAAGGTCACCGAAATACTTGCTGTCGAGCATGTTCTTGAGGGACGACCGCAAAGTACTGTGAAAGTCGACGCGGCCGCAGTCGGCGCCAACGCCGAGATCGACGCCAAGGTCAATCGGTTTGGCGCCGTCGAAGACGGCGTCGTTGCGGTCTTGGTGAGAGCCAAGCAAGTAGTCGCTCGGCGCAAGGTGCATTGAGTGCTCATACGAGAGCGCTTCATCCGCTATCGCGCCAGCCGCATCCATGAAGAGGCTGCAAAGTACTGCACACGCAGCAAATTTTTGCCACATAGAGCATTCCTCCAGTAAAAGAGTTATCGGCGAGATTTTGACATGGTGGTCTGGTCGGCGGACACGCGGAGAATTCAAAGGCGCAGGATAGTCGTGCCGCTTTATCCAATCACCGGGAGGTGGCGTTCACCGAAAGCTGTAACGTAGTTTCCCGTTTCACCGTAATCATAAGATCTGATTCCGGGCATGCTCGGCTAAGCGAGGCCAGCGCCGCGCCGTCAAGGCCAAGGACGAAAGCATACTTGTGCAAGGCGTGGATCGGGATATGAAACTGTGCCTCGTGCCGAGTCAGACAACGGTCCTCAAGTCCCGTAGCCGCTAGCGCCAGAGCGGTGCTAGGCTCGCCGCTCACAACAATGGCGACCGTTTCTTCGTTGAGCTTCCAGGCTTTGATCATAAGGTAGCCCCTTTTTTCCTGATTTTGAAGCTATTGAAATGACGCGTATTTTTTTGTCGAAAAAACGTAAATCGAGCCGCCAATCGACGATTGAGCGCGGGCCGGTGCCGACTAGCCGGGAGTGCTCGCCAACGCCGCGAGCGCCCGCCATTTGTCGCCGCCGGCAGTTTTGAGAGCCTGTTCGGCCACGGCGGCATCCAGGGCGTTGGTAGGAGAAAGCCAGCGGTCGAGCGGCGTCTGAACGAATCGGAAAGCCCCCTGGTGGGTCTTCTTCTTGTTCATGTAAAAGACGTCGGCATACTGGCCGCGCATGGTCCGAAGCGACTTGACGATGCCGAGCCCGGCCTCGTCGAGCAGCGACGAGTGTTCGGCGAGGTAGCGAGCATTATCCTCTGACATCTGCATAAAAATAAAGTTGTCGGCCGCACCCCACATCGCTTTTCCCGCCTCGGTCTCGAAGTAGTTCTGCGGCCGGGGCGTGAGTCCGATCAGCCAAAACCCAAGCTTGCGGAAGGTCTCGGCCGCGTCTTTTATGAATTGGCTGGCATAGGGGTTGTGCCGCCCAATCATACCCAGCTCTTCGAGAACGATGAAGCCGCCGCGTCCCTTGTTGCCGGGTAGCTTGATCGTCTGCCGGATCTCCTCGACGACGGCCATGGTCATAAGCGCCTGCAGCGTCGGGTCGTTATCCAGCGCGTCCAAGTCGTATATGAAAAAGAGCTTCGACTTCGGCGGGCGCTTGGCATTGGACCCCTGAAAGAAACGGGCATAGATTCCCTCGCCGTAAAAGGGAGAGAGTTTCGGAATCAGAGCATCAATGCTGCCTTGGTACTGTTCAT
>JAYWBY010000389.1:0-1544 GCA_043781115.1 Pseudomonadota bacterium | reverse complement strand
CCGACGAGCGGCGTCGCGTCTCCGAACAGCTCGGTGCCGTCGTTGATCTGGTGGTCGTCGTTGGCGTCGAGCGCCAACCAAGAGTAGCCCGCCGCCGGCCAGCTCACGGCGACCGGCTGGCCGATGCCGTAAATGTCGAAGGCCACCGGCGCGCCGAAGCGGAGGCCGGGAGAACGGCCGAGCAGCACGAAGCCAGTCGTCAACAGCGCGGCCAGTCCGGTCATCGAGTATCCTAACGTGAGTTCAGGCTAACGCGAGCTTCAAATCCTGGATCAAATCTTCCGCGGCTTCGATGCCGACGGAGAGGCGCACGAGGCTCGGGCCGATGCCGAGCTTTTTCCTCAAATCTTCCGGGACGGAAGCGTGCGTCATCTTCTCGGGGTGGTTCACCAGCGATTCGACGCCGCCCAAGCTCTCGGCGAGCGAGAAGACCTTCAAGGCCTTCAAGAACTGCACGACGTCTTGGTAGCTACCGACGTGGTCGAAGCTCACCATGCCCGAGAAGCCGCGCATTTGCTCTTTTGCTAAGCCGTGGCCTGGATCGGTCTTCAGAC
The DNA here is from genome assembly GCA_043781115.1 of Pseudomonadota bacterium. GTDB lineage: Bacteria > Bdellovibrionota_B > Oligoflexia > Oligoflexales > CAIYRB01 > CAIYRB01. The sequence goes on along the minus strand of JAYWBY010000389.1, from coordinate 990 downwards.
CCGGGTAATAGACCTTCTTCACTTTTTTGTGGCTGGTCAGAAACTCGGCGACGGCCAGCGCGTTCTTTTCGTGCTGCTGCATGCGAACGGCGAGCGTCTTCAAACTCCGGTGCTGGAGGAAGCACTCGAGCGGCGCCGGCACGGCGCCCGCGGCGAATTGCACGAATTTAAGCTGCTCGAACAGTTTGGCGTCGCGCACCATCAGGGCGCCGCCGATCATGTCGGAGTGGCCGCCGATGTACTTCGTCGTGCTGTGAACGACGATGTCGGCGCCGAGGTCGAGCGGCTGTTGGAAAATGGGGGAAGCGAAGGTGTTGTCCACGACGAGGAGGGCGCCGCGTTCTTTCGCGAGCTTCGCCATCTTGCGGACGTCGATGACCTTCATCGTCGGGTTGGTCGGCGTCTCGACCCAAATCAGTTTCGTCGCCGGTGTCAGCGCCGCCTTGACGTCGGCGTCGTTGTGCATGTCGATGAATTGGAAGTCGATGTTGTATTTGGCGAAGAGGCGGCGAAAGAGCCGGCCCGTGCCGCCGTAAACGTCGTCGCACACGAGCACGCGCGCGCCCGGATCCAGCAGCTGAATCACCGCTTGCTCGGCCGCGAGACCGGACGAAAACGCCAAAGCGTGTTTGGCGCCTTCGAGCACGGCGAGGGCCTTTTCATAGGCCTCGCGCGTCGGATTGTCGGCGCGCGAGTAATCGTAGCCCTTGTGCTTGCCCGGCTCTTCTTGGACGAAGGTCGAGGTCATGTAGATCGGGGCCATGATGGCGCCGGTCGTCGGCTCGGGCTCGGCGCCGGCGTGGACGGCTTGGGTGAAATGCTTCGGATCGATGGCCATGCGCCGTCTCGCTTTTATTTGGCGACGTTCAAGACTTTGGCGAGTTCGCCCTTCCGGTGCATCTCGGAGGCGATGTCGCAGCCGCCGACGAATTTGCCGTCGACGTAGAGCTGCGGGATCGTCGGCCAGCTGGCGTATTCCTTGATGCCTTC
>JAYWBY010000388.1:0-4628 GCA_043781115.1 Pseudomonadota bacterium | reverse complement strand
TCCCGTCGGTCCCGATGCTCCAGTTGCACCGGCTGCTCCATTTGAGCCGTTACTCCCAGCAGCGCCGGCGGCCCCCGTCGGTCCTAAAGCGCCTGCTGCACCATTTGAACCATTACTTCCGGCAGCGCCGGCGGCTCCGGTCGGTCCCGATGCTCCCGTCGGTCCTGATGCTCCAGTTGCACCGGCTGCTCCATTTGAGCCGTTACTCCCAGCAGCGCCGGCGGCCCCCGTCGGTCCTAAAGCGCCAGCTGCACCATTTGAGCCATTACTTCCAGCAGCGCCGGCGGCCCCCGTCGGTCCAAGTGCACCGGCTGCTCCATTTGAACCGTTACTACCAGCAGCGCCGGCGGCTCCCGTCGGTCCAGTTGCACCGGCTGCTCCAGTTGCGCCCGTCGGCCCTGTCGCTCCACTTCCGGTGGGAGTTCCCCAGGAAAAAGTGCCCGCGCCATCCGTTGTCAGGTACTTGCCCGCATCGCCAGCATCCGTCGGAAGGACTTTGCTCGCGACGACGGTCATAGCCCCACTGCTGTTGTACGTGAGTGTCTGACTGTCTATCGGAACCTTCAATGCATAAGGTACCGGGCTAAAGGAATGCCGAGGGTAGGTTCGCGCGTGCGTCGAGTCGGTAATTTCGATGTACAAGGGCGTAATGATCGAGGGAAAGAGTTGATGAAATGTTTCATCGGTCATCGTCAAATTGAGTTGAAAGACGCCGTCGTCCAGATTCGCGGAATATGTCTGCGGCTGTAGCAGCATGGAGCCGCCGGTCTCGGTTCTATAAAATTTAGCGCTTAGGCTAACTGTACCGATGACGGGAGCGCCATTGGATTCGGTCAAGCGCCCGACGTAAGACATAGTAAAATCCGTGCCGAACGCCGACTCCGCCAAGAGAAGCCCAGCTCCTGCTATCAGCAGCTGGCACGCGGGTCGTAACAGTTTTTGGCCGAATTTCATGTCCCATCTCCCTGCTTCATTGCTTAATGATGCCCACCACACCGTGCGTCAGCGTCGAGCCGTCAGCACTCTTGCCCACCCCAGTCCCATCGCTGATCCAACCGAGAGATCCTGTCGTCGTCGCCATCCCTTGAACGGCGACATCTCGAAGGACAAAAGTAGCGGTCTGCGAAGTAAAGCCTCCACCAACGTCGAGCGCTAAAGTGTTTGCGCCATAGGTCAATTGTCCTTCTTTGACCAAAGACCGTGGATAGAGCCAAATATTGACCGCGGCTGGCGGAATGAATTCCGTTCGATAGGCGTCAGTCGACGCCGTGACGTAATTCGTCAATTGACTGAAAATGGCCGCGCCCGCCGCGTTAGTCAAAGTCAGGGCCAACGCCGTGGTTGGCGACAACGGTGTGGCGGTGATCAGGATGCGGTTGTGAGATTGATATTGGGTTCGTTGCGAGGCCATGACGAACGGCACGGTAGCGACAGATTTGATGAGTTTGTCGACGGCTTCCGGATCGCCTTCCGTCTCCGTGATTTTTTTGATGAGTTCGTCCACCGAGGTCTGGCCGACGTTCTGATGAGTGACGAGGGCGGAAAGATTATCAGCACTTTGCTTGCTGATAGCATTCCAGACGGCTTGTTTCAGCTCGTTACCAGTGCTCGACTCAACTTTAGTTAGGACCTCTTGGATGCGGTCGAGTTGTTCGACATAGGCTTTTTCTTGCAGGAGGGGGCGGTGTTTTTCGACAGAGCTCGGGTCTTTGGCGATTGCTTCGAACACTCGATCTGACGTGCGGGTGAGTTGCGCGTCTGGCGAGAAATTGACTGGCAAGAAATCCCTAAACGACTTGATGGTTGCAAGCGCTGTTCGTCGCTGGTCATAACTACCGGCTTTGACCTGGGCTGCAATTACCTCGGGATCGAACTGGGCTTGAATTGCTTGCGCAAGAGAAAGAGCCGCTTCCTCGGAAGTAATGCCGCTTGCGGTTAGGTTGCCAATCAGGTCCTCGTTCGCCGTCGCGAACGTGTCGGCCAACTCACTCAAAGCCGCATCTGACTCGACTCCGGGCAAGCGACGATTGGCTCGCGCGACGGCTGCCCCTAGGTCGAGGAGGCCCGCCAAGTCAACGTGTTGGTTCTGCACCAGGACGGGGTGCGTGGCGGACAACTTATTGAATAGGTTGCTGGTCGCGGTCGCAGCCAGGTTGATTACGACCCCGATTGCGGGCTCTGCCTGGTCGACGCGTTTTTGAAGAGTAGGCACCACGGCGGTCAAGCCGCCATGGCTGACTAGAAAATAAGTTCGCAGGGGAACTTTAATCGCGAAGTTATTGTCGTTCAAGCCGACGTCCGCGATATGACTTAAAGAAGGGACGCCTCCGTCGCCGAACGAAATCGCGTCGACGCCGACTAAATCGGTATCAAGCAGGTTGGTGCCAGAGATCGGCACAGGTTGATTTGCCGGGGCGAAATCGTCGCTGCTAACCTTGTTGTCTTCCACATGTCCAGAGACTCCGCCTTCAGGCGCAGGCTCAGTACCGCCTGGATCAGTCGTTGTCGCGGAGGAATCGTTGCCGCTGCGGTTAGGATGGTCCTTCGATCTGCACCCAATAAGTTGGAGTGCAAAAAACACCAAAAAAATTTTGCGCGTGAGAGCCAAGGAGACTCCGTCGTAATTTTCTTTGCAATATTGAGTCATTCGGCGCAGCGGGGGCAAAACTGTAACGCTTTTATTGGTCTTGCAAAGAACTAGCGCAACACATCGTTTTTATGAATATTTATCGGACCGGCCTGCTCGCCTGACCATTGCCAAGGCCCGACGTCAAATCACGAATCATTAGAATTTTCGCGCAATTGCCGATCCATCCTCTGCACGACAGGCTCGCTAAGAGGAGCGGCATGAAAAGAGTCAAATCGGCATCGATGCGCCTAGTAGGCATCTGGCGACGGCCATCGACGATGCTCGCCGCGATCGGGGGCGCCGTCGCGGCGGTGTTCGCTCTCTTGACTGTTTCGCCTATCGACGACCTCCTCGCGACAAAGGTCGAATTGCCTTTGTCGTTCGCCCTCAGGGCGGGGTTGGCTCCGGCTCCCATCGACTCGCGGATCAAAATCTTCGCCTTCGACGATCGCACCGTTGCCGGATTGAAAAGTATGGACTTAAGCCTTTCAGACTGGGCGACGTTGTTAGAGTCTCTCGACCGGCGGCATCCACAGGGAATCTATATCGACAAATTGTTCGACAAGCCTTACCCCGACGACGAGATCGAGGATTTCGTGAAGCGCGTAAAAGCGCTGAAAGCTAAGATTACCGTCGTCGCGTTCGTCGCGGGTGCCATCGACGGACGCCAGGATCTGCCGTTGGACCAGCCGCGCTACCACCTTTCTTCGCTATTGAAATCCGGCAACACGCCATCGTGGCTGAAGGAGCAATCAGGACGATTGTTCGGCGCAAACAGAAGGATGGCTGGGGCGTTTTCCGGCATAGGGCATGCAATTTATTGGGGACAAGGCTTCGTCGAGTTGATTAAGCGAATCGGCCCGGACCAGATCGTTCCGCATTGGTGCCTATTTGCCGCGACGGAATTGACACTACGTGACGGCCGGTTCTTTGCTGATGATCGAGAGGTGCCAATTGACGGTCGCGGGCGAACGTTCGTCAACTTTTCCCCGCAGTCGCTCCTTTCACCTCGCACCTTCTCGCTCCTCCCGGCGGTGCGACGGGCCCTAGCTGGCGACCAAACCCCAATCGTCGAGGCCGGCGATTACGTAGTGGTTTTGCCGGCGATGTACACTGGCAACACCGATTGGAAAGAGACGCCCTTTGGCAGTATGCCGGGCGGCTATGTCATGGTCGGCCTGCTGAATAGCCTCATACGTGGCGACTGGCTTCGAGTGCCCTCCCACGCCGTGATTCTGGTTCTGTTAGCCAGCCTCATTGGGGCGATGTTGGGCAGTCACTTATCGTCGAGACGATTTTGGCAGACACTTTTCGGCGCGACAGTGGCGGTCGTGGTGCTTGGTTTGACTGGGTTCGTCGTCTTCGGGCTGATCTTGCCCTGGCTTCTTGCCGCGGGCGGTCTCTCCGTGACGGCGGTCGCGGTTTTCGCCGAGCGGAGTCGAATGGCCCAGCTAGTCCATGTTCGGATGGCAGCCGAGCTGCGAACAGCACAGCTGGTGCAAGACTCTTTTCTACCCCGGTCGTCGATCGAAACACCTCTGATCAGTATTCAAGGTTCATACGAATCCGCTTCCGAATGCGGGGGCGATTGGTGGGGTTACTTTCAAACCGACCCGAATACCTTCTTCGTCATGATTGGCGATGTCCTAGGCCACGGCGTCTCCGCCGCGCTTGTCACTGCAGCCGCATTTTCGACCTGCGTTTCACGTTTAGGCGAACAAGACCCGATTGCCGCTCCCGTGATCGAGCCGGCAGATATACTCAAAGCCATCAACGATGTGCTTTGCCGGACAAACAGCGCCAATGCTTGCATGACTTTTTTCCTCGCTCGCATCGACCTACGCAATGGGCAGATGGTCTACGCCCATGCAGCGCAAACCTTCCCTGTGTTGATTCGGTGCGACGTGCCAGCCACGCCGGGCGCCTTGCCTGGCCATAATCGCCCGGTTAGCCCCGTGCGCTGCGTGCCGCAAAACATGCTTGGCCATGCCGCGAACAC
>JAYWBY010000387.1:0-1549 GCA_043781115.1 Pseudomonadota bacterium | reverse complement strand
GAGCGCGCGCCTTAAAGTTGTTGTTCGACGTGTCTTCCCAGACCTCGACTTGCGAGTCGTTGACGTCAAGCGGGCGGTCGTTGGCCAAGCAGGCCGGGAGCGCGGCGGCAGAAGCCGTCGAGGCGTCAAGGGCTGCGATTGCGCAAACAATGATGGCCTTCGATCTGAAGACGAATTTGTCCATTGCAAGTCTCCTGGTGCCGACGGTTCGGCCCCAGGCTAACTCGTGTTCATTGAATCGATTGTGAACCTACCGGACCGTCGGTGATTTCTAATCCCGAGAACGGTTTTGCGGCGACTCGGAATGGCAATTGCGGAAATTGAACGGCCATCCTGACGTCTTGTCCGCCGCGGACCGGTGAGATATAAGTCATCACAGAATCCCGTCATCCAAGTTTTATCTACGGTTTCTCAGGCTCATATAAGCCAGAAATTGGTCTGGCGTTTCTACCAGGTACCGAAATACCTGACTATGAGGACAAGAGATGCGACATTGCAGAAGTCTTTGGTGCGTTAGTGCCTTGTTTAGTATGTTGGCCTGCGGGAAGGATCCGCAGTCTGCTTCGCGGACCTTCGGGCACAATCCGTTTAATCCACCTCCGGGGAAATTGTGCCAAGCATCCGATCCTAGTTTTGACGGCTTTCGCTATTCCGAGCACATCGCCCATTGTCAGCGACAGGTGCCGCCGGAACTAAAAGATGCCGTAGCGCGAAAATATGGAGTCCCGGTGTCTGATTTTCACCTTTACGAATTTGACCATTTCATTCCGCTCAATGCCGGGGGCGCGAACGACATCGAAAATCTTTGGCCAGAGATTTTGGATGAGGCCCACCAAAAGGATCAATTGGAACTCGAAATATTCAATGGTTTGAGCTCCGGCACTTTGAAGCAAGCAGCGGCAATCGCCGAGATCAGAGCTTGGAAGCCCTCACAAGTAAGTCAGCGTTGAGAGGGTAAGCGGTCTTTTTTAGAGGTGTCCTATGCGGTATATGCAGGCGTTGGTGGTCACGGCCTTAGTTGTGGCGACTCGGTCCTACGCGAGGGAATTTAAGTGTGTCGATGAAGCCGCGTTGCTCAAGATCAACATTCAAGACGCGCAAGAAGCTAGTCGCGCAGGGCGCGTGATGATTCTGGCAGTGCGGCGGGCAGGAAGCGATTGGGGAGAGGCTGCCGCTTTCGTCAATGTCACTTCGGCATCCGATGGCGATCGGATTCAATTCGTAGCTATAAAAGACATGCAGACCCGAATAGGCGACGCGTCGAAGGAGATTTTTGACGGCATCGAAATAGAGGACCTGAGGAAGGCCGAGGTGACCATCGCCTATCACGAGGGCATGGAAGATGGCCACCCGTTTGAGGGCTATTTTCAGGTGACCAAAAATTCCGGTGAACGCCGAACAACCGAGATGGATTGTAGCGCAAGAGAGATTTGAGAGCTGAACGAGCTTTGCGCCAAGATTGAAGGTCTGCTTCAGTGGCGCGCTATTTCGGCGTTCCGCTCGTTGCGCTCGCCGCCCTAGGATTGCCTGGATCGCTGACTTTTCGCCG
>JAYWBY010000386.1:0-4631 GCA_043781115.1 Pseudomonadota bacterium | reverse complement strand
ACCCGCTATCAGGCCGCCGGCAAAACCGGGGGAGACTGGTTCGGGCACTATCACGACAAGCAAAGGTCGGTCCTCTTCTTCTGGATCGGCGACGTTACCGGCCACGGCATCTCGTCCGCCTTGGTGACCGGCGTGGCGTGCGGCGCTCTCTACTCCGGCGAACGCCGCGCCGACGCGCTCGACGACCGCTCTTCGACCGAAGACCGTCTCAAGGTGATGGCGCAAGTCGTCAACCAAGTCATTCACCGCACTGGCGGCGACATGTGGATGACCATGCTCTTCTGTGCCCTGGACTTGACCGACGGCAAACTGTCGTTCGTCAACGCCGGACATCCCTTCCCCATCTTGAAACATCGCGACGCCGTGCTGCAGCTCTGCAACCCGGGCAGTCCCTTGGGGCACACGGCGGATCTCGACGCGCGAGTCGTCACGCACGAGCTCGCGCCGGGCGACACGCTTTTCCTCTACACCGACGGGCTGATCGAGAACGGGCTAAAAAAAGGCAACGGCAACAAAGGCCGGATGCTCCGCCTCCTCAGGGACAGCGTCGACTGCCATCAAGCGACCGATCAGGTCTTCACCCACTTCGCCGAATCGTGGAAAGACCGCGAGCTGGAAGACGACGTCAGCGTCATGGCGTTGACCTTCGTCGACTTCGTCAAGAAAGCCAAGGATCGCGCGGCCTGATCCGCGCGGCCGCGGCGCGAAGTTGACAGGCGTCGCGGCTCCATTTATTGTTACGCGATGCAAACTGCCGTCAATCAAGGAATCTTGCTCGTCGCTACCGCCCTGTGGGCAGCCGCGGCAGCAGGCGCCGACCATCAAGACGCCAAGACTCATTGCGCCGTGCGTGGCTACGGCATCGCCGTCGTCGGCAAATCGCTCGTCGAAAAGAAATTGGCGTGCGGCAAGATCACCGGCTCCATATGGAGCGAAGCCAAAAGCTGGCCGATCACTGCCGGCCCGCCACCGCCCAACGACGAATCCGTGCCGCACGTCGAGCCGCCGTCCGGCGGTGGCTGAGGCCGAAAGCCGATGCAAAACACGCCGGGCAAACATTGCCTAGGCCTGCGACTAAAGTCCTTTCCGTTGGGCACCGACGAACGAGACACTGGAGGGAACCTCATGCGTCTCGTTTCTTTTGTCGCCGCCGTCACCGTCTCGAGCCTCGTCCTAGGATGCGGCTACTTCAACAAAAAAAAGAAGAGCAATGATGACAGCTCGGCCGACGCCATCGCCGACGACAGCGCCATTCATTGGGACACCGACTACTCGCTCACCGGCAAGCTGACGGAAGACTCGAGCCGGAGTTCGACCTATAAATACACCCTTTCGACGTCGCTCGACTTGGTCCTCTCCAGCGAGGCGAACATGCGCCTTGTGCCGGGCGTGACGACGAGCAAGTGCCCGACGGGTGCGCGCCTGAGCGGCGTCTACTACACCTTGACGTCCAGCGACGGCCTCTACGTTCGCTCGACCGACGCGGTGGACCAAGCGGTCCCGCCGGCGGCGATCGACGCCTTCCCGGGCCGCGTTCCGTCCGGCCACTACGTTTTGGAAGTTCGCGCCTACGGGACCGGACCTTGCACGGTCGACTCCAGCTACCGCTTCCCGAACCCGAACCCGGTCGACGACTTTCCGGACGACGAGGACGGCTCGCTGGACCAAGACCTGCTCGGCGTCTGGCAATCCTCCGACAATTACGTCGAGCGCATCGCCACGTCGACCATGCTGACCTTCGGCAGCGACCAAACCGCGGCCATAACCATGAAACGCGGCGACCTCGTGGTGCTCGACTACCGCGCCAAGTACCGCCTCGACATGCAAAGCAAGCCGCGCCGGGCCATCGTCACGGTTACGAGCGTAAACAACTCCCAAGCCAATCCTAACATTAGCGTCGATGCGGAGCTTCGCTGCATCTACTACGGCAACCCCGTGGGCGCGGCGCTGTCCCTCTCCTGGGAATGCAACGACTCCACCGTGCCGGGCTTCCCCGTCGATTTCGGCGGCGACAAAGCCCTCGAGTTCGCTCGCGTCGGCAGCGGCCCGACCGGCGTCTACGACTTTGAATTGACCAAGGGCGGCGCCGTGTCCCTCCCCGTACCGGATAACGACGACCTGGGCACTGCCTACACCTTCGAGTTCTCGACCGAAAGCTCGCGCTTGGTCGACGTCGGCATCAGCTTCGCCGTCAATCACACCAACGTCGGCGATCTGTCGATCAAATTGGTGCATCCGGATGGCACCGAGGCGCTGCTATATGATCGCGTCGCTTCGACGTCCCACACCTTGTCGAAGTCGTTCGGCCTAGGCGGCTCCCGGCTCGACGCCTTCGACGCCTTCAAAGGCAAGACCATCAACGGCAAGTGGAAGCTCAAGGTCGCCGACGAATCGCCTGGCGATACCGGCACGTTGACCAATGCCACGCTGACGGTGCGCGGCCACTACTAGCCGCCAACTCACGGCTCTTTCATGGAAATCGCGGCATTCTTTGGCACGGGCCAAAGGCGACCGTTGGGGCCTTGGCGGAAAAGTGCCGAAAGGCTGCGGTACAACCGGAAAGGTTTCCATGACCATCAGCATCGCGCCGGCCGCCGCCACCCCGCCGCTTCACGAGGCGCTGCTGCCTTTGCAAGTTCTCGAGCGCGAACTGCGGCGCATCGTCGACGACAAGAACCAAATCATCGACGTGACGTTATGCGCTCTCCTCGCCGGCGGCCACGTCTTGATCGAGGACGTGCCTGGCGTCGGCAAGACGACCTTCATAAAAGCCTTCGCCACATTGCTCGGCTTGGAAATGGCGCGCATCCAGTTCACCGCCGACCTCTTGCCGTCCGACATCGTCGGCGTCGGCGTCTATGACGGCGAACAACGCAGCTTCGTCTTTCACAAAGGCCCGCTCTTTGCCCAAATCGTCCTCGCCGACGAGCTCAACCGGGCCTCGCCGCGCACCCAGTCGGCCCTGCTCGAGGCCATGGCGGAAGGCCACGTGACCGTCGACCGCAGGACCTACGAACTGCCCAAGCCGTTTCTGGTCTTCGCCTCGCAAAACCCCATGGACAACGTCGGCACTTACGACATCCCCGAATCGCAACTCGACCGCTTCGCCGCGCGCCTGCAGATGGGTTACCCGAGCGCCAAGCGAGAGCACGAAATTCTCCAGGCCGCCGCCCGTGACCCCTTGGCCGGCGTACCGCACGGGGTGATATCGGAGCCCAGTCTAGCGAGCCTCCAGGCTGGCGTCGAGCTGGTACACGTCTCGGAAGCCGTGGTGCGTTACGTCAAGCGCTTCGTCGACAAGACCCGCGCCGACGCCCGGTTGAAAGTCGGCATTTCGACGCGCGGCGCCGTCATCTGGTTGCGCCTCGCCAAGGCCCGGGCGCTCCGCGACGGGCGCGACTTCGTGCTGCCGGACGACTTGCAAGCTCTAGCCAGCGCCTGTCTTGCCCATCGCGTGGTCGCCGCATCCGCAGCAGCAGCTCAAGCCGTGATCCACGACCTCCTTCAGCAAGTGGACGTCGGATAGGGTTTGACTCATGTACTACAAAAGCGTCAACCGCGGCCTCTCCTTCACCAAGCCTGGCGTCTACTCGTTCGGCCTGGTATTAGTCCTCGGCATGGTCGCGGTCGCTTCGGGCATCAACGGTTTGTTCGTCTTTTTGAGCATCGGCCTCGGCGGCTTCATCATTTCAGGGCTGCTCTCCGAGCGGGCGATGAAGAGCTGCACGATCACCTCGGTCGCCTCGACGATCGCCGATGCCCATGCGCCCTTTGAAGTGACCTTCACGCTCGAGAACCGCAGTCGGTGGTTCACCGTCTATTCGATGCGCGGACTCTTCGTCCTGCAGGCGCCACGCTTCCGGCTGATCGCATCAAGCCGCTCCGAGGTCGCCGGCGTACGAATCGCACGCATTGCCCCGAGGTCGACCGAAGCCTACCGAGCCTTGTCCCACGGCATGCCGCGCGGCGCCTATGATCACGTCTTGGCGATGCAGCTCACGACTTTTCCCTTTGGCATCCTCGAGAAATTCAAATTGGCCGACGTTCCTGCCTCGATGCTCGTGGCGCCAGCCGTTGATCAGCAGGCGCTCGAGACGCTCCGGCAAATGCTCAAGGTCCAGTTCCAGCACGAGGAAGCGAGCCGCGAGTTCTATGGCCATAGAGCGTACTTGCCGCGCGACTCTTTGAAGGACGTCAACTGGAAAAAGAGCGCCGGCCGGCGGCCGAGCGATTGGGTGGTGAAGCTCCACCGCTCACCGGTCGACCAGTTGCCCTTGCGTATTCGCGCGCCGTTGGCGGAGGCCGCCCGGCTGTCCACCGATCTGGAGTACGAAAGGTATTTCTCCTGCATTTTGACGGCGGTCTCGGCCTTGGACGAGCTCGGACGCCCCTGGCTGCTGGACCTCGGCACGGCGGACGTACTGAAAGACGCGCGCACCGTGCGTAAAACGCTGGCGCGCTTGCCGGAGTTCGCGGCACGCGCCGAACTCGCGCCGTATGCACGGAGTCAAGCCGGCGCGCCGCGAGAGACCGTCCTAGCCGTGGCCAAGGACGGTTTTGCTTGGGAGACCGGCAAAGGCGCCGCCTCCGAAACGGCCGTCCCATGAGCCAAGGCGTCGCCCCTTCCCTCT
>JAYWBY010000385.1:0-4632 GCA_043781115.1 Pseudomonadota bacterium | reverse complement strand
GAGGCATGCATGCCCCCGAGGATCACGATCGCCAGGCTCCGAAAGACCCAAGGCTTAAACGGCACGAAGAACAGCAGGGGCGTCAACGCCTCGGTCGCGAGCGACACATAAGTCAGTACGTGCAGCAGTCCTCCGAACTGGCGAAACCAATTGCCGAGGCGTGTCGTCAGCATGTCGATCTGTAGAGCGTAATAAACCGCGGTGCCGTCGGGATACCATTCCGAACCCGACTTCAGCAGCACGGTGAACCAATAGAGAAACGCCACTTGGAGAAGCAACGCCGCCGAGGCGACGGAGAAATAGGCGTTCGGCCCCTCCGGTTGCCGTCCGCGCCGCCGGGCGTCCGCGGACCAGCGCGCGCCGAGCGGCAGGAAAAGCCCCCAGAACAAAAGTAATCTCAGGAGAACGTCCCCGGCCTGCAGCACCATCGGGTTGCGCACATGGAGCGAAATGGTCAAAAACCAGGTCGCCGCGGTGGCCCAGCGCGTCCGGAAGCCGACGAGCAAGGCGCCGGCAGCCAGCGCGTTCAACACGAAGAGTAGGGCTTCAAAACCGGCGGTGCCGTTCATGAGGTGCAGCGACACGTGATAGACGTTGCTGAACTTTTCGAGCAGCGCCGCGCGCGGCAAGACCCCGGCGTCGGAATAGTGCGCCGTCAAATCACTCGCGCGCGTCGACAAGTCGGTAAGCACGACAAAAGCCAAACCAACGCGGAATGCGGCGAGCGACCTCAGGTCGACACCAAACATCCGCGCGATAAGGCTTTTCTCGGAGGGATTCGCGCCGACTAGACTCAAATACCGAAGTCGCGGTCCATGACGGTTTTGCGCTTGTCAGCCGTAGCTTTTTCGATGGCGCGTTGGCACTCACGCTCGACCACTTTGGAAAGAGCTTCCATGACGGCGGACGAGGTATTCATTCCAGATTTGTCTTTGATGAGTTTCTTGACTTTGCTCGCAACGACCAACACTTGCACTTCGCTCATGGCATTACTCCGTTTCAGTATGAAGCAAGGTATGTTGAAACCATAAACCTATGGCGCCGGATTTTCCAGCGACAGAATAGTTAATTGTTTCGTGTGGTTAAGGAGTTACAGCAACGAGCGCGACGTCTTCGGGGACCCAATTGCCCGAGCTGGTGGGAGGGTCGATCGTCAACGGCACGTCGCGAGGATGATACCCATTGCAAGCAATATGGTAGGAGTACGCGCCCGGCGGCAAGTAATCGGCCTTCAAATCGGCCGATGCGTTCGCCGCGGGCGCGATCGTGACCTTGCCTTCGTAACCCGGGAACGTCACCGTGCAAAGCGTGTGGTCGATGTCGGTCAATCCGTCTTTCGGATGGAATCTGATCTGCGTCGTGAAACCTAGCTTGACCGTGCCGAGGTCCGTCTCGACGTTTGGGAGAATCGTCGTAGGCTTCAAAGTACCGAATTTGTGTTGAGTATTTGGCGTCGTGTACCACATGACGACTTCATAGTCGTCAGACCCGGTCAGGCTGTCGCCAGCCGGCAAATCCAGCGCTAATTGAAACGCGCCGACGCTATTCGTCAAAACCACGGTGTCGGGGAAGCCTTTGAGGAACACCGAGGCGCCGAGAATGGGCTTATTGATGACCACGTCATCTTCGCTACCGACCCCGAGTTGAACCACGCCCGAGAGCGAGAGCTTTCGGGCCGTGTCGACGACGGTGTCCGTGCTGGTGTCGCTAGTGGTCTCGGTGCTGCTATCTGTTACCGTCGTCGTGTCGGTCGAGGTCGAACTGTCGGTCGCCGTGAGCGTCGTGTCGGTCGTCGTGGCGGGAACCGTGTCCACTTGCGTCTTGGTGCCCGCCACCGTGCTGGTCGCTGTGACGTCTTTCGAATCAGATTTGATGGGCGGCTGGCACCCGAAAAGGGCGCCCGTCAGGACCACGGCAATCAGACTTCCTGTCGGCACGGCGAACCTCGTCAGGGTGGCGAATCTCCACCTACCTCGTCGGTAGGCCGTGGCAAGAATTGAGGTCTTTGGCACTTAAGTCAGAGGTTTCTGTCGGTTAAATCGCGACGGGCTCAAGAATTGTCAGCCTTTTCCGATAGTAAAAGAGCGGAGGATCCATGCGCCATCACATCTTCGGAATCATTGCCACCGGACTGCTCCTCGGAGCTTGTGCCAAGAGCAAGGGCGAATCGAGCAGCAGCAACTCCGCCAAAACCGATTCGGCGAAGCCAATCTCAGTCGTGGGAGTTCTCGCCATCGACTCGGGTATCGAAGGCGCAACCATAAAGGTGTTCACCGTCGACACCGTCGGTGTTCAACTCAACGAAATCGGCGACTCGACGGTGCAGTCGGCGGCGGCCGGCACTTTTGCCTTGTCCATCCCGCCGACGGATTTACATCCGGGCACCGAGCAGACCCTCATGCTCATGGGCATCATCAATTCCGGCGACGGGCAAACGATCCTTTGGTCCTTCAGCCCCGCTCCTGCCGTCGACATCGCGTTGAACGTGCACGTCCTGGCGTCGGTCGGCTATGAAGTCGGCGTGGCGCTGAGCGATCTTTCCGCGGCCGGAGTCGCCAAGGCGGAATCCTTGACGCGCGCGGCGTTCGGCGTCACCGAAGCGTTGGCGTCTCTGCCTTCCGACCATCCGAAGGTCGCGGGCCTCACCAAAACGGCGACGAAAATCGCCACGGCCGCCAAAGTCAAACTACAGGACGTAGTAAAGGCCCTCGCGGCCGACGTGGCCGACGGCACGCTCGACGCCCTCGCGGGCGGCGAACCTGTAGTCGTCGGCGATGCGAGGATTCCTCTAAAAGACTATCTCGCCGAGCTCAAAGCTCTCTGAGCAAAAGTCTCAGTGCCCGGGAGTCGGCTCGGTGAAGGTCGATTTGAAACAAGGGAAAGCCTTGATCGCGTTCGAACCAAATGCCATTGCCGTCGGCGCCATCGTCGATGCGCTGAAGGAAGAAGGCTACGAAGCCGCGCCGCTTTAAGCCTCGAGCCTCAGTCTTTGTAGAATCGCGCCTCGATCTCGACCGCGGCGCCGAGCGGCAACGCCGCTACGCCTACCGCCGTGCGCGCCGGCGGAGGGAGATCGGCCCCGAACACTTCTTCCCAGGCGCGATTGATCGCCGGAAATTCCTCGAAAGTCGTGGTGTAGATCGTCACCGTCACGAGGTCCGTCAGGCCAAGCCCCATCTCTCGCGCCGCGGACGCAAGATTAGCGAGGATTTGTTTCGTCTCGCCGTACGGTCCTTTGACTTCCATTTTGCCGGTCGCCGGGCTCAAGCCGATCATGCCCGCCATATGATAAAACGGTCCGGCCTTGACGCACGGGCTGTAGCGGAACTTCGCCGCCGGCAAGCATTTCGGAGCGAGAATTTCCCTCATGGCGCAATCTCCTTGCCCGGTCCCTCGGGCTCTCGGTAGAGTGGCCGAGTTGCTAGCGAAAGTCGAGGTGCCGATGAACAAGCGCGTGCTGATCGTGATCGCCGGGCTGAGCGTTTTGATCTTGGTAGTGGCGTTCGGGTTGCGCCAGTTCGCCGCCAACGTCGTCGAGTCCGAGAGTTTCTTGTCGGGAGTCAACGAGAGTCTGGAAGGCGCGGTGAAGACCGTCCTCCCGCACGCCATGACCGAGATCAAGGGCCTGCGCTTGACGGGCCTGGCGACGCTAGAAGTTCGCGGCCTCTCGATGCGCAGCGACAAACAGCTCGACGTACACCTCGACGTGCCTAAGATAAGGATCACGCCTGCGTTGCTGAGCCTCTTCGGCTCGGCGCCCGTTCGCTTCACGGCGACTGGCGAGCTTGGAGCGACCGGCAAGTTTTCGGTCGCCGGCTCGGTCCCCAAGTTCCTCATTCTCGATCCGGAATCGCGGGGCGGGGCGGCGTCTGAATTGAAGATCGACGGCACCTTTTCGCGGCTTAACGCGGTCCTCGTGTCGGCGCTGGTTTTCGCCGAAGTTTCCAATCCTTCGATTCATTTGACGCGAGGCATGCTGACCGGCGACTTCAGCTTCAAGAAACCGCTGGGAGGCGGGCGCTCGGCTGGAGGGAAGAAGAGCGGCGAATTGAAAGGGGCGCTCGACGAGCAAGAGTGGGGCCTCAGCGTCGGACCGGTGAAGGCCATCAAGCCGCCTTCGATGCCGCTCTTGTTGAGGCTGAAGGATTACACAGTCGAACTGCTGACGCCCGTCGTGATGACGGACAAGATCGGTCGCGCCACGATCAGCGGCGCCCTTCGCCTCTCCGAACGCGCCGACCGGACGCCAGCTTGGGACCTCGACGTCAACACCGAGGGCGTTCTGGTGCAAGGTTCGATGGCCAAACTCTTCAAATGCAAGCAGGCGCCGACGGCGGCGCATTTCACCGTCGTTGGTCCGATCGCCGCGACGACTTGCATGGCGGCGAAGTGAAGTCCTACGACCTCGTGCTCTTCGACCTCGACGACACCCTTTTGGATTTCGGGAAAGCTCGTGATCACAGTTTGAGGTCGATCCTGGCGCGCTTCGCGCCTCGGCATGACCATGTGACTCTGACGTCGAGGTTTCACGGCTTGAACAAGAGCCTCTGGCTCGACTACGAGGCCGGCCGCATCACTAAAGACGAGGTTTTGGTGGGGCGATTTTCGCGACTGTTTCACGGGGACGCTCTC
>JAYWBY010000384.1:0-12474 GCA_043781115.1 Pseudomonadota bacterium | reverse complement strand
CAAATATCACTAGCCGCAATTCGATGACTGTTGGCGACCTGGGTAGGCACTGGCTAGACGAGCACTCCAAGCGACGTAAAGCTGCCTCATCCTTTACCCGTGACGAGGGAATCTTTAGGCTTCAAATCCTTCCACACTTCGAAAGAAGGAAGCTCGTTGATCTATCTCCGAGCGAAGTTGAAAGTTGGATGAATCGCCTCAGGGAAGGAACCAGGCCACTCGCTCCGAAGACTTGCAATCAGTGTCTCGGTTTGCTCAAGAAGATGCTCAATGATGCCGTTCGGTGGCGCTATCTGAATTTCAATCCAATATTGAGCGTTCGCCAGTTCCGTCTGGCCCAGCAAGAGTTTAAATTCTGGAATAATCAGGAAATCGCTCAATTTCTGCGTCACATTGAAGTTGAAGAACCCGATCGGTATGGAATTTTCATGTTGGCACTGAATTCGGGAATGCGGCGCGGCGAACTACGTGCACTGACCTGGGACTGTGTTGACCTCGAACAACGTCAAATCACAGTAAAGGCCAGTTGGTGCTTTTGTTCACAAGCGATCAAGGGAACAAAGAGCGGGCTGATTCGTCGAATTCCGATCAATAGTCGGCTCAGGGCCCTGTTGATTGACCTCCGTCGCCAGAGACGCGGAGAGTATGTATTTGACGGTGTTCGATTCTTGAACTCAACCAGGGACATGGAGCGATTGTGTCGCGGTGCCGGCGTAAGGAGTATTAGGTTTCACGATACCCGGCATACGTTTGCATCCCAATTCGTCATGAAGGGGGGCGACATCTACGTCCTTCAAAAGCTCCTCGGGCACAGTACAATCCGAATGACTGAGCGATACTCGCACCTCTCGCCTGAGCACTTGGCGGGTCAGACCGAGATTCTGAACTTTGGTCCAGCCAAGGACGTCGTCGTCATGCCGCCAGGGGTCGCGGCGGCGACCTTGCCAGATTCTTGCCAGGGTCCGACTGAGAGTGGAGAAATGACTGCGATGTCGGGAGGATGAATGGAGCGGAAAACGGGTTTCGAACCCGCGACCTTCAGCTTGGGAAGCTGACGCTCTACCAACTGAGCTATTTCCGCATCACATCAAATAAACCCCCGCCATTAGCGGCGGGGTCCGTCGATACTACTTAGTACGCCCCTTGTTGCCAAGCAACGAGTGCCCCAAACAGTCCCTCGGCGGCTCAATACCAATCAACGCCGCAAAAGTCGGCACCGCGTCGATCAAGCTGGCATCCGGCCGATGCTCCGGCCGAATCCCCTTGGCGTGGACGATCAGATTGGTAGCGATCGTCGGGACGTCGAGGAAGTTGCCGTGCATGCCGAGCGCCGGGGGATCGAGGAAGATCGCGGGCTCCAGAGGGTTGTACATGAACCAGTAGCCCGACTTCGAGCTCAAGGCGTGGAGCGCTTCGCCGTACTGCCACTCGAGACGGTAGTCGGCGTTCGGGGTCGCTTGGGTGTCGGTCTTGTTGAGCATGCCGTCAAACACCACTTCGCCATTGAACGTCAAAGCCTGGAGTTTGTCTTTCAAAGAGGCGGCGATGGCGTCGACCGCGGCGGCGCGCTCGGCGTCGGTGCCGCCGTCGGTGGTCATCGGAGGATAAAGCATGGTGAGCGAGCCGCTGGCGACGACCTCGACCTTGCCGACATGATCCGTCGGCATCAGAGGCGCGAGGTTGACGACCTTCTTGATGGGGTCCATGCCGTGGTCGCCCATGAGCGCGATGGCCACGTCCTTGCGCGCCGCGCCAAAGATCCGCGAAATGTTGGCGTCGACGATTTGGAATCCCTTGACGAAGACTTTGGTCACGTCGTCGGTGGCGTGCGGATCGAAAGGCAGCGGCAAGGCGCTTTGATACTTGTGGCCGATCGAGTCGATCAGCGGTTGGTAGAAGAGAACGATGTCGACGTCGAGTTCAGGCACGACTTGTACAGCGACCTGCGTCAGGAAGCGGTCGATCATCGCTTGGGCGTCGACCCATTCCGCACCGGTCAGTTTCGGCGAGCGCACGCCGTAGTCCGGCCAGACCAAGTTCAGCTCGTCCAAGCGATGGCGGAAGGACGCGGGGTTGGCGTTGTTGTAGGACGCCTTGGAAACGTAAAGCGCGAGTTTGCCGGCGTCGGCCGGCAGAGTCCGGAAGAAGGCGCGGCGTTTGACGCCGGGCACGGTCGAGGCCGGATTTTCTTCCGTCCAGAACGCGTCGAGCGTCGGACGATTTTGATCCGCGGCGGCGAGGCTGCCGATCAGGCCGTTGGTCAGGTCCTTGTCGTTGTCGAGGTAGTACTTGGCGGCGTTAGCGTCCGTCAGGTCGATCAAGACATGGACGACGCGCGACTCGGTCGTCTTCGGGTTGAGGACGATCGTGACGTCGGCTTCTTTGAGGTTCGTGGCTTTCGACGTGTCGGCGTTCAGCGTCCAACCGGTGGCGGTGACAAGTGTGTCGACCGGCCATTCGAGGAGCTGCGACGGGCCGAGGAGTTGATCGCTCGGGTACGAAAGACCGAAGTCGGCCGTGCGGGCCGGAGTGCTGCCGTCGGCGCCCGCGTAAGCGAGGCTGACGACCTTCTTGCCTTGGCGGGCGGCGGCCGACCACAAGGGCTCGGTGTTAAAAGCCTCGGAGAAACCGCTGACTTTCTTGCCTTCCTTGATGAAGCCGTTGGCGACGATGCCGTGGCGGCTCGGTGGCGTGCAAGTGATCGTCGAGACGTGGCTCGCGGCGGTCAGCGTCGTGATCACCGGCCAAGTGTGGTCGTAAACGCGGGAGGTATCGAGCAGCCATTGAAAGCCATGGTGCGCTGGCAATTGCTTCTCGTCGTGCAAGACCTTCAGCAGACTCGGGTTTAGGCCGTCGATGCTGACGAAATAGCCTTCCGGACCTTGGTCGACAGAGCGGGCCTGGCTGGCGCTGGAAGCGCCGCAGGGCGCGGCGACGAGGCCAAGTCCAAGGCACGCTTTTGTAAAGATTTGGCGATAAATCATGTACTTGCCCCTACGAGTGCGAGTGCTGGAGGCGGCGTTTATACCGGACTCAAGCGCGCAGGGGCAAGCTGATTCCCAGCTGATTTCAGGGATTCGGCAGGTGCAGCGTCAAGTTGACCGGGCAGTGGTCGGAAATGGTGCGATTGTAGGTCGAAATCGCCGCAGCAGAACTCGCCGGCAAATTACAAGCGCCGAGCACGCGCTCGGTGACGCTCGTCCCCATTTCCGAGCTGACCCAGGCGCGGTCGAACTTCGAGCCGCGGGTCGGTTCGCGCCACGTGTATTGCTCGTGCAGCGCGACTTGTTTCAGATCGGAGCCAAAGATGTCGTCGAATTCCGCGGGTTCATTGTCGAAGGTATTGAAGTCTCCGAGCACCACCACGGGCTCGGCGTCGGCCCGGCCATTGATGTAGTCGGCGATCATTTGGACCTGCTGACGCCGCACGTCGCCTTTGTCAGGCATCGCCTTCAAATGGACGGAGAAGAATTGAGCCAGGCGCTGGCCCTGGGCGTTCTTCAGGATCCCGTGCACCGCTGGGCGAAGGTTGGTCATCGCGACGTTTTCGAGCGTAAAGTTGTCGTCGTCGGCGGCTTTGACCAGCGTGTAAGCGTTCTTGTAACAGAGCGCCACGTGCTGATGCTTGGCGTCGCGATTGACGTACGATTGGCATTTGTAGCGGTCTTGCAGCACGTCGTGCTGCAGCCGGTTGAGGTCGACGATCTCCTCGAAGCTCATGACGTCGGCCCAGAGGGCGTTGTCGTCGAAGAACTTTTTCACGGTGGGCGCCCGGGTTTCGCTCGCCGTCGTGCCGCTAGGCGAGCCGCCGAGTCCGAACCATTCCATGTTGAAGTAAGTGACGGTGAGCGTGGTCTGTCTAGGAGTCGCGAAGGACGGCGAAGCAAGGCCGGAGGCGGCGAGTAAAAAGGCAAAAAAAACCTGACGCATGAGTTCCCCCTCGGCGCATGTTTTCGGCTTCTACTCTGTGGATTTACTGCTTGAAGTATCCCATATTCGACAGTGGCTCGCCAGAAATTTGCTGCTATGTTGGTTGCCATGTTCGCGGACGGCAAAAATCCAATCTTGATCTTCACCGACGGCGCGTGCTCGGGTAACCCGGGACGTGGCGGCTGGGGCGCGATCATCGTCCAGCCGGAAGGCCAAGTTACCGAGCTCGGCGGACCCGCCGACCACACGACGAACAACCGCATGGAGATGGCCGGTACCATCCAATCTTTGGAACATTTGAAAAACGTCCCGGGCCTGATCCACCTCCACACCGATTCCGTCTATGTGATACGCGGCATTACCCAATGGGTTTTCGGCTGGAAAAAGCGAGGCTGGAAGACGGCGGAAGGCGGCGAAGTCGCAAATAAAGATTTGTGGGAAGTCCTCTTGGACGTCGTCTCGTCGCGCAAACGCGGTGGCCACGAGATCGATTGGCATTTTATCAAAGGCCATGCGGGCTATCCGGGCAACGAACGCGTCGACGAGATCGCCGTGGCTTATTCGAAAGGGCAGAGGCCGAAACTCTATTCTGGTCCCTTGCTGAAATACGGCGTCGCCGTCCACGACCTGCCTGACTCCGGGGCGCTCCCTGAGATGAAGCCCAAGGAGGAGAAGAAGGCGGCCTACTCGTACTTGAGCCTGGTCGGAGGCAAGGTCGAGCGGCACGGGACTTGGCCCGAATGCGAAAAGCGCGTCAAGGGCGTCTCAGGGGCGCGCTTCAAGAAAGCTATGAGCCAAGCGGACGAGAAGGCGATCCTCGCCTCATGGGGCGTTTCCCTCTAACCGCCGGCGCGCAGTTTCCAGGCCTCGCCGAGCCCGTTCAAAATGAACTGAACGGCGACCGCCGTCAGCACGATGCCCATGACGCGCGACAGGAGGTTCAGGCCAGTATTGCCGAGCAGGCGAAAGAGGTGGTGCGAAAAGCGCAGGACCAGGAAGCCGACGGCCATGCAAGCCGCGATCGCCGCAAGCAACTCGACAAAGCGCAGCGTGGAACCGGCGCGCGTCGTCAGCAGGATGACGGTCGAGATCGCGCCTGGACCGGCGAGGAGCGGCGTCGCCAAAGGAAAGACTGAAATGTCGTCGCGATGCAGGCCTTCGTCTTGCTCGACGGTCGACACTTTCGAGCGGTCGGCGTTGAGCTGCGATACGCCGAGGATCAAAAGCAGCAGACCGCCGGCAATTTGAAATGCCGGCAGCGTAATGCCGAAGAGTTCGAATAACTTCATCCCCGACAAAGCGAAGAGCGTCAGGATCAACCAGGCGATCAACACGGCTTTCCGCCGGATCTGGGCCCTTCCGGCGATGCCGAAGCGCTCGGTCAGCGTCAGATAAACCGGCACGACCGTGAACGGGTCGATGATGAACAGCAGCGTAATGAACGCCCCGGTCAAGTAAGCCCACTCGGTTTTGAAGACCGCCAAATCCATAGATAGCTATTTTAACTGATAATTATCAAATTTACTGCGATCTTTTTTAAGCCCTAACCGG
Organism: Pseudomonadota bacterium; assembly: GCA_043781115.1. Lineage (GTDB taxonomy): Bacteria > Bdellovibrionota_B > Oligoflexia > Oligoflexales > CAIYRB01 > CAIYRB01. Next base: position 6,993 of record JAYWBY010000384.1, on the reverse strand, counting down.
AGCCTTCCGAAAGCAGGGACGAGGCTTGGGAGGGGACATGCGTTTCGGCGTGGGATTTGGGCTCGGGGTCTTGGTCGCGGCACTAATCGTGGCGCTTTTTCGACCGTGGGCGGCGTCGGAGGCCGGTATGCGCTTTCTCGGCCATTACCGCTACCCAGTCGCCAACGCCAAAGATCTTCAAGCGGTCGACGCCAAGGGCGAGATCTTGCTGCAGCCGTCGGCGGCGCGAGCTTTTAAGGCGATGCGCTTGCGGGCCTGGGAAGAGGGGATTCAGATCGTCCCCGTCTCCGGCTACCGGGACTTGCAGCATCAGCACCGCCTCTTTTTTGACGTCGCGGCCGAGCACGGCGAAACTTTGAAGGAGCGCGCGAGGACTTGCGCGCCTCCGGGCTTCAGCGAGCATCATACGGGCTTCTCTCTCGATCTCGGGGACGGCGCCCACCTCGAGACGCAGCTCGACGCGAAGTTTCGGGATACCGCCGCGTATCAGTGGATGAGGGCTAATGGCCCACGTTTTCACTTCGAAATGTCATTTCCTAAAAACAACCAACAGCACTTGGCCTTTGAACCGTGGCATTGGCGCTTCGTCGGGGATCTGCAAAGCTTTCGGACGTTTTACTACGCCCGCTTCAGCAAGGCATCCGCCCCAAAGCTTTCAAGTCACTGATCAGCTTTTTTAGGACGTCCAGCTCGTCTTCGCCTTGCACTTCGAAGGTCACACCGAGCGTGGCGTCGATGCCGTTGCACCATCGGCACTCCGCCAAGAGGTACAGCGCGCCCTTGCCGCCCGCCCCGTCCATCATGCGCGGCACTTCGACCCAAAATTTGGCTCCAGGCTTCGCCGAGACGTTGGGCGGGAATTGAAGTTTGGCGCCACCTTCGCTGAGATCGATCAGCTGCGCATCGACGCTGAAGAAGGGGACGTAGCGAAAGCGTCTCACGGTGACCGGCAAATGAGCCGTACGGCGTTCCGCGCGTGGCACCAAATCGTCGGCGCTCTTTCCAGCATCTTTAGTCAGGCGGGTCTGCATCGGTCTCTCCTTCAAAAGGCGTAGCCAATTCCGAGCGAGAGGGCGCGGTTCGCCCAGCTAGCCTTGTAGGGTTCATCGGTAGCGGGGGACAGAAAAGCAAAGTTCATGAAGTCTTGGCTGAACGCGAAAGTCGACACCATGCGGTCGTCGAAAATCCGGCGGTTGAATTTCACTTCGACCACGCTTCGTTCGTACGAGTCGATGAACTTGGCGCCGAGCGTTCGGCCGATCAGCAGGGTTGCGCCGATAGTCGACGCGCTCCCGAGCACCAAGTCGATTCCGGGGCCGGCCAAGAGGTCGGTCATCGGGCGCGTCCGCAGGTTGAAAGCCGTCAAACCCGCCGCATAGAGAATCTGTAGGTCGTGTCGTTCGGCTCCGCCGTAGAGGCCGAGGCTCAAGCGCCAAACCGTGTATTGATAGCGACCCAGGAGGCGAAAGTCGTAGCCTCTAATCACCAGCGGCTTTTGTTCGCTCGACGTCGTCGCGGGGTCGTCGAAAATGAGGCCACGCGACAGGTGCGCCGAGAAGTCCGTGCCAAAGGAATGCGGGTACGCGAGGTAAGTATACCCGGCGCCTAGGATGTGCGAGTTGAACATGAAACTGTTGAAGCCGACTTCCGAAGTGGCGCTGGCGAGCGAGATCGTCCTGAGCAGCGGCGCGTAAGAATAGGACACGCGAGTTTGGTGGACGGAGTTGCGCTTGCCCTTCAGCGCCGCGCGAATGCCCGTCTCGAAACTGTAGGTGGTCTGCGGCGACGTGTCCCGAAGGGGAGCCACCGCGGCGAGCTGCAACCTGTATTGCCCCTCCGGCCACTCCTCGGCGAGCTTCAGGTCGTTGCGGCGATAGTCTTTGTTAGAGAGCAGGGACTTCCACTTGCCGGATTTTTCGTCGAGCACGGCAAGATTTACGGCGTAGCGCGCCGCGTTTTTCGGCTTCGACCATTTGACCAGCGGCGTGCCTGCTTCATACGGCGTCGTGATTTCCGGGGCCTCCAGCGGGCCGCCTTGCAGGGCGAAGCTCCGTGGCGAAGCCCAGCGCTCGCCGCTTGAGCCGTCGGCAAGTTGGGCGGTGACCGTCCAAACGAAGGCCTTCGACACCGGCAGCTCGGGCGTCACTTCGGTCTCGTCCAGGTCGTCATGAAAGACGACCTTGCCTTTCTTGTCCCGCACCTCGACCCGGTAGGAGACGCCGTCGCCCAGATCATTCCATGCCAGTTTCACCTTCGCCTTGTCGCTCTCTTCGGATTTCACTACCGCCTTGTCCGCGGGGCTGACCGCCTCGACCGGAGGCAGCGGCAAAGCGACGGCCTGCGGCTCGCCCCAAGCGCCGGGAACCCCTCGGCGGTCGATCGTGCGGACGCGGAGGCGATATTTGCCCGCGGCCAATTGCCCTTTCCAGCTGCTGCCCGCTGAATTTATCAGGATCGGCTCGGCGCCGTCCTCGCCCTTGCCCGCGGGTTCGAATTTCAGCTCGTAAGCCTTGGCGCGGTCGACCGCGGCCCACGAAAATTCCAAGGTGCGCATGGGGAGGACGGGTTTTGCGCTGGCGGCAGGCGTGCCGAGGGCGAAGAACGCAAGAGTCCAAGCCGTCAACGTCAGACGACGCGAAAACGTAAATTTTCCGGGAACGCTCATGAAATCTTCAGTGGACCTTGATCACGGACAGAACGGGCGGAGGGACGTCGCTGACGTTGGGGACGATGACGCGGCGGGATTTACCGAAACGACCAGGCTTGGCCTGGCTTTGACTGCGAAGTTTCAACTCGTACTTACCGGGGAGGAGATCGCGAAGCACGTAGCTCGTCTGCGAACTCTTGAATTCTTTCGTTTTGTCGCCGCCCTCGGCGGTCAGCTCGATTCCATATGCCGTGGCACCGTCAACTTCTTTCCACTTCAGCGCGAGGCTGCCATCGGCAGTGGCGACGAGCGTGGCCTTCGACGACTGCAGAATCGGCGGGTCTAGTTCGGGCTTGGCCTTCACTTCGACCCTGAGCGGGCTGGTAACCGCGAGAACGGCGCCGTTCGCCGCTAGGCCTTGCGCTTCGTAGTAATTACTTCCGTCGTGCTCGTGGTTGACGACGAGGGACGGTTTGTCCGTTGTGACCCATGGCGCGCTGGCTAGGGCTCCCTTGTTGGAAGCGCTGCGGAGGCGCCAGGACGTGATTTCGGCTGGCCCATGCTCCCACGCTAGCGGCACCGATGGCTTGGCGGTCGTGTACTCATGCGCTCCCGCGAACGTCGACCGCCACATGAGTTCAGCAGCCCGGTTGACTTTGAGAGAGCGAGACGAGCTCCATTTGGAACTCGCGCCTTCGCTGGCGACCGCCATGACCCGCCACTCGAAACTTCCTGGATCCAAATCCTTCAGCCGATAACCGCTCGACGAAAGCGTTTCGTCGACGATGGGTTTGCCGTTGCTGATGATTTGGAGTCTGTACTTGTTGGCGCCAACGACTTTGTCCCATTCGAACACCAAGCCCTGAGCCTTCATCGCGCCTTCGCTGATGGTGACGCCCGAGGAAGGAGAGGTGAGCGTCGGCGATTGAAGGTCCTGCATTTTGCGAATTTCGAGGCGCCGCGTTTCGGAGGGGATGGGATCGGGTGAGGCCTCCGACTTGGCGACGACCCGCCAATAGTAGACGCCTTCCTTCGCCAAGTTGACCGTCTTCTCCTGCTCGTCGCCGTTAGCCTTGAAGCGCGACACACCCGCCGCGAAACTCTTGTCACCGGAGACTTCGAGCGTCACTTCGGAGGACTTGCCAGGTTTGGACCAGTTGAAGCTGATGCCCGGCATCTTCGGTTTCAGCACGAAGGTTTCGTCCGCGGCAGGCCCATAAAGCGAAGGTGGCGCGAGGAAGAGGCCTTCGGCACGGAGTACCATGCTGGACGTCCCGGGTTTCCCGGTCGCGTCGCGTCGAACCAGGCGCCAATAGAAGGGGCCGGCCGGCACGGCGTACAGCAGCCGTCCAGTGGCGATGCCAGCGGCGACGCCGGTGTCTTTGACCTCGTTGCGAAACGGGCCGAGTTCTAAATGGATCTGGCCATCGCCCGAAAGCGGCTTCCACGTGAACGAAGCGGCGCGCCCCGGAAGTTTGTTCAAAAGTATAATTTCGTTGGGCTTCGGGCCCAACGTCTCGAGCCCGGCGGCCGACGCCACGCCGCTACTGGACACGGTGCCGACCTTGCCTTCGCCGACGACGAGTTTTTTGTCTCCCGAAGCAATCTCCACTTGGCCTTTGCCGACGGCGACGCTGGCTTCCGAGCCTTTGTTTCTCGACAGACTGAGCTGGGTCCCGCCCTTGCCGAGTTCGAGTTTGGTGGAGCCGGAGCGGATGACCGGCCCGTTTTGCGCCGACTTCCCGCCCTTGCTGTCGACGAGCAGCGAACCGCTGACCAAGTTCAATTCCAGTCGGCCCTTACCGTCCTCCAACACGATCAACGAATCGGGTTCGAGCGTCACGACCGTGTCGCCTTGGATCAGCTGGACGTTGCCTTCGGCTTTGGGCGGCGTGCGCACGGCGTCGCCCGAGTAGAGTGAGCCCCCCTCGTCGATGCTTTGCCAAATGATGCGCGACTTCGAACGCCGCTCGATTTTTTCGGTGTTCGACTTCAAGTAGGCGATGGGTTTGGCGTCTGGCGCGCCAAGCGACGCCTCGCGCTCCCACTTGCCAAACCAATAAAAGGTTGCGGCAAGCGATAGCGCCGACAGAATCGCCGGTACGATCAAACTTCGGTAGGTGCTGTCCAACGCGTCCTCGGTTAAGGCGCCAGGTAGGTCTTGAGGTAGGCTGGGTGGGTATACACGGCAGAGGATCCTGCCGTATAATATTATAGCCCATCCCCCTGCCGAACTCCCGCATCCACAGGTACCGGAACCCGTGAAGATTCCCTTGAGATTCCCTATCGGGGTCAAGCTGGCGTCGGTCAGCATCGTCATCCTGTTGATGGCGATGGTGCCGTCGGCGATGAAGACGTCGAGCATCTTCAAGTCGGTTTCCGGCAAACAGGAAGAGAGTTCGAACAGCGATCAAGCCAACTCGCGCGCCAACGAAGTTACGGTGACTCTGGAAAAGATCATCGAAAAGGTGACGTTTTACGGCCCCTTGATCTTAGCGGCCAACAGTACGGACAAGGGCACCGAGCGCTCGTTCGGCTTCCTGAAGGCGAGCTTCCTCCGCGACCCCGACATCGTATCGATCGAGATCAAAAGCCGTGATAAGGCGACAAAGTTCGGCGAAAGAATGGTCAACGACGCCTACTTGAAGGGCTATCGCCTGGACGCCGATTATTTGCGGCAGGTCGACAAGGAGAGGCCGTTCGCCGGGCAGGAAGCCTTCGACGGCGAAGTGGCGGTGCGCAACCGCAGCTTGTTGAAAGGGGCGCCGCTGCTCACGATTGCAGTGCCGCTCGCGAAGGACCCGCAAGGCCGCGTGACACACATAGCTTTGGCTAACGTTCGCCTGAACTCGATTCAAAAAGCCTTCGCCGACAAGGGCGCGCGGATCGTCTATCTGATCGACAAGAAGGGCGTGGTCTACGGGCATCCCGACGAAAAGCTGGCCATGGAAGGCGCTACGCTCAAAGGTCTGAAGATCGTCGATCGCGCCATCACGTCGGCAGTTTCGAAGGGTCAGCTGCGGTACATGAAAAAGGACGTGAAAGAATACTTCATCTCCGCCTTTTCGCGGACGCCCTATGGATTGACCGTCATCTCCGAAGCCTCCGAGCGCATCATCCTCGAGCCCGCCGAGGACGTGGAGCGACAGGTCTACTTCATCACGTGCATCGTGCTATCGAGCGCGCTCTTTTTCGTCTTTCTCTTGTCGCTGACCATCACCCGGCCGATCAACCGCTTGGTCCTCATCACCAAGGAGATCGCCCGCGGCAACTTCGGCATCTCCGTCGCGCGACAAATTACGAGCAACGACGAGGTCGGTACGCTCGCGGTGTCGTTCGACGCGATGCTCGCCGGCCTAAGGGAGCGCGACAAAGTCAAAAGTCTATTCAGTAAGTTCCACGGTTCGACCGTGACGGAAAGTTTGCTGGCGACGGAACAAGTGGCGACGGGCGGTCTCCGCAAGAAGGTCGTGGTCTTCTTCAGCGACATCCGCGGCTTTACGGCCATCAGCGAAAACTCCTCGCCTGAGCAGGTCGTCTCGATGGTCAACGAATACTTCACCATCATGGTGCGGATCATCCTCGCCAACCACGGCATCGTCGACAAGTTCATCGGCGACGCCATCATGGCGATTTGGGGCACGCCCAAAGGCACCGACCAAGACACCAACCACGCGGTGAAAGCCTGCCTCGAGATGCGTCAGGCCTTGGCGGAGCTCAACGCCAAACGCATCGCCCGGGGCGAGCAGCCGTTGATGATCGGCATGGGCCTCCACACCGGCGAGGCCATTTCCGGGAATATCGGCTCCGAGGAGCGCATGGAGTTCACGGTCATCGGCGATACCGTCAACATGGCTTCGCGCATCGAAGCGTCGACCAAAGCCTTTGGATCGGACCTGCTCCTCAGCGAAGACGTCGCCAACGAAGTGAAGGACAAATTCCTGCTCGCCGTCTGCGGCTCGACGAAGGTCAAAGGCAAGGCCCAGGCAATCAAGCTCTACAAAGTCAATGGCATCATTGATGCCGCGGGCCAGGAACACATCATCAAGACGCCTTACTCGGAATATCAGGCCGAGCACGTCGACAAGGTCGAAATCGTCTCCTAGACGACTTACCACCACCGTCAGATGGCCATGAGATCAGGATTCGCTTCGGCATTGAGCGCCTCAAGAATCCAAGTTTGAAGCCGTTTTTTGAATAATTCGCGCCCACAAGAATTCCGGAAGAACCCATTTTCCTGCTTGGTGTCTTATCAACTGGCGTAAATTTAGCCATAGCCATAGCCTGCAGCCAGTGTTGCCGCATCCGATTTCATTGGCGATTTCCCGAGGTGCCAGATCCTTCTC
>JAYWBY010000383.1:0-4645 GCA_043781115.1 Pseudomonadota bacterium | reverse complement strand
TAGGACCGAATGTCGACGTTTGCATCTTTGGTGAAATGATGGTCGTCGACACCACTCAACTGGTGAGTGTCGAACTCGATCTTGGCGTAGATTGGCAGCTTGGGGTCTACCGGGACCGTGTCTCCAAGGGAATATTTGGTCCACGTCGCACCGACTAAGACCATGAAATGGACGGCGGCCGTGCCGGAGGCGGAGAACGAACCACTCGGGCAAACCACTTGATAGAAGTTCCCGGCCTTGGGACCGTTGCCCTCGACCTTGCCGTAGTAATTGGTCGAGCCGTTGTACTTCTTGTAGAACGCCGTCAGGAGCTTCGGGATCGTGTACGACGGCTTGCCTTTAACCGTACCGTCGTCCGTAATGAGAGGGTCCGGCGTTTTCTTGGTGACGCTATTGGTGCTGGAGGCGACGAGGCCCCTTTCCTTGTCGTCTTCGGTTTGGATCGAAGTGGCGTCGCCCGGACTGTCGGCAGGAGGTACATCGGCAGAGGGAACATCGCCTGAGAGAACATCAGCTGGGGGAACTCCACCGGGAGTGCCCGCATCGTTTTTTACGCCCGGGCCATCAACTTCAGGACCTTTAGTTGCGTCGGCGCCGCCGCCCCCAGCTTTGGCTTTGTCGCCGACGAAACCGGCGTCACTGCAAGCACAGGCACTGACCGCGATGCTTGCGGTACAAGCGGCGATGAAGAGGCGTTTCGCTAGGGTCTTCATTTTCAACCTCGTTGGTCTCACGTAGAATTGATTCCCTTAATCTCAAATATCTCATCGGCATCTTCGTTAAAACTTTTAGAATTTCTATTTAAATCTGTATTTTAAGTATGTTATAAGTTTATAAAATTCATTTCTCAGTTCGATTAGGACTTTTTCTTGTGGTCGATCTTGATTTATTAGACTTTTTTTTTGCATTACTTTCATAAAAGTTCCAAATTAGTTATTTTTTCACTATTTTTTCTATAATCATTTATATTTATTGACTAAATACTATTTTCAAAAGTTTTAATTCCCAACTTATTCACCAGTAACGCGATCGGTGTCCGTTGAGTGCGTGGTGTCCGTACCTAACGAAGGGGGATCCTCCTGTGCCTCGGGGGACGGACCAAAAATGAACTCGCGGAGCTTATTGAGGTTCTTTTGGACGAGCGCTCGCGCGGATCCGCTGAGCTCCGGGTCCGGCTTGGCATCTCTAACAAAAGAGATTGCCGCAAGGATCCTGGCGACCGTCGCATCACGCGTCGCCTCCGGCAGCTGCTCTTTGAGGTGCACGATCTTCGCGGCCACAACCATCTCATTGAGAATTGTGGCGTTGACCAAGTCGTTGTTGATCGCGACCGCGCGCTCGGTCAGGAGCTTGGTGCCGTCGAGGATGCCGGCGACCGTCGTCTGGCTCGGATCGCCCCAGTCAAAGCGATTGCAGTCGTAGGTCGCATCTACGTCCTCGTCCGTGCAGTAGGATTGGCCTGCCGCGGGAGCTTGACCCTGGTAGCCCCAGCGAATCGCGGCGAGATCGTAGCTGCCGGGCGCTTGATAATGGGAGTCTTGGGGCAACGGCAGGTAGTCCATCACCGAGGCGGGCTCGCCGCTTGCTAGAACGGTCGAGCCACGGAAGTTGTGGCGTAGACCCAAAACATGGCCAAGTTCGTGCGCGATCGTCCCCTTGTAGAATCCCTTTAGGAATTCGTCGCTACCCTGAGGAGCCGCGGTCATGAACGGGATAACCGGCGCTTCGCCTTCGCTGCGTTCGAAGGTGACGTTGCCGATCGCGCCCGAGAAGACGCGCGCCGGCTCCGAACCGAAGGCATGCGAGTTGTCTACGAAGCTCTTAACGTTGTCGAACTGCGATGGACTGCCGTTGATATAGAGGTTACCTCCCATGACGAGACCGGTGTCAGGCGCCACGATCGAACTCGCAAGGCCAACCCAACCGACCGAAGCGTCGAGCTTATCGAACCACTTGATCACATGAAAACGTGGATCGCCGACGTCGACGCCGTCCGGGGCGGTGGCAACCTTGATCGAATCGTGGTCGAAGGCCGCGTTCCACGACAGCACCGCCGCTTGAGCCGCGTCTTGAAAGGCTGGCGGGACCTCTTTCAGATAAAACGTCGCCGAAGATTTGCCGTTGAGTGCGTCGCCAAGCGGCAAGCGGTGAATCGGCCCGTTGATTTGATCGGTGGAGCCGAAGAAACCAATATTACGCTTTTTGCCGTCCGCGGCGGTCCGCGCGACACCGAACCGCGGCAACGAAGAGACGCGTTGCAGGAAGATGCGAACGGTAACCTTGCCGACGCGGGGGTCGGTGGTCTTGATGGATTTCCTGTCGTCGGTGAGGACGGCCTCCTGCACGGTGTGCGCCAGATCGACGACGACCGTGTCGACATCCTGCTGCACGGTGACTTCAGGATTTTTCGCGCTTTTCCAGATGGTGTTGGGGACTAAGCCCGTGGCCTCGCCGCCGTAACCGGCGATATAGGTGTTGAGATTGACGTCGTTACCGGCCGAGGCAAAGTCAATTTCTTGATTCCGACCTTTCGCCTTGGCTTCGAAGGAAAGGTACAGGTTCTTGCCGTCAACGCTTAAGATGTCGAGTTTGCTCTTACCCTTCTTGCGGCTGAGCCTGAGCTTGACCTTGCGCGGCGTAATTTCCATGGCGAGGGCCGAGCTAGGAAAGTCGGAGAACTTTGTGACGCGGGCACCAAAGTAGAACTCGTCCTCGAGATCGGTTGGACCGAGATAGGCATAACGAGTCGTCGTCGTGCGACTTTGAATCCAGCTTAGGTCCGAGGCGTCGTCGGAATTGCGGCTACCGCAGGCGACGAGCCACAGAACCACGGGAACGAGAGCTATCGATAGTTTGATGCGCATGGGTTCCTCCAAATAGTCTGACTGTGACTTCACTCGCAGGGGTGCATCGACGCAATCAAGGTGGCGTTGTTGGCCGCCGTCTGACGGGTCATGTTCTCGCCGACGATGAAGGCTTCGTTACGCGCTTTCGTGAAGGCCGCCGTAAAGGCCTCGTCATGGGCAGCCGCCTTGGCGTTCTGGTCGTTGCGACCTTCGCTCAGGCCAGCAGCGTGACCCTTGGCCTCCGCCTCCTTGACTCCGCGCTCGGCGCCCTCTTCAAAGGCCTTTTCAAAGACCGCTTCCGTCCCTTTCTTGACGCCCTCTGCCCTGCCTTCTTTGGTGCCCACGACCTGGCCCTGCTTGTAGGCCATATCGTAGGAGACCTTATAGGCCGACCAATAGTCGACGTTCAGCCGACGTGCAGCCTTGAAGGACTTGTCGTAGGCCGGCGTGTAAGCCGCTTCGTAGGTCTTTTTTTGAGGAGAAGAAACTTTGCTGCAGGCGAGCTGAACGCAATAGCTCTGGCCGGTGCTGACGGCGATGAACAGAGCATTGGACGCTAGACCATTGAGGGTGCCGATTTCCGGGCAGACGATGCCCGCCGGCAGGGGAACTTTCGGCGTCTTCGAATTGGTGGCGGTCAAGGCCAGGCCAATTTCTTCATGTGCTTGGCTGGCACACATGAGCCTCGACCAAAGTTCGCCTTCCGCTTCGCCGTCTATTTCGCCGAGGCGTTCTCCTTCTTCCTTGCCCTCCTCCAAGCCTTTCTCGGCGCCTTTCTCCTTGCCTTCCTTTGCGCCCTCGTCGCGCGCTTCATTTTGGGCCTCAAGTTTGCCTTCGGCCCGCCCTTCCTCCAGAGCCTTTTGCATGGAGGCAGGGCTATCTCTAAAGGCCTCGTAGCCCGCACGCTCGCGCTGGTCGTGGACTGTGATGGCGGTGCCAGCGGCAGAAAGTCTTTCCGCATCCTCGTAGGCAACGTCATAGCCGGCTTTCTCTCCCTCTTTGCTGCCGTCTTGCGTCCCTTGCTCCACCGTCAGGAGTAGCGCGGCGCTTTCGGCGTTTGCCTTGCCGGCCGCGGCGCCATCGACTTTGGCTTGCTTGGCGTCGGCTTTGGCGATGCCTTTGGCGCTAGCGAGTCCTTGGCTATAGAAGGGCTTGTAGTCTTTGCTTTGGCACATTTTATCGGTAAAGGGTTTGCCGACGGTCGGCTTCGCGTTAGCCGAGGCCGAGGCCGACGAAGCCGAGCTGATCGTGCTGTCCGTGCCTTCGCTGTGGTTGCCGCAGGCAGCAGCGAGCATTCCTAAAAGGATCAGTCCGCTATGGAGGGTCTTCACTTTCAACCTCATTGGTTAGACGTGAGTTTGGTTCCTTAAACTTAAATATCTCATCGGCATTCTGTTTAAAACTTTTAATGTATCGAATAAATATATAAATATCTTCATGTTATAGATCTATAAAATTAGATTCCCTGGATCATTTGGACTTTTCAGTAGCGTCATCGTCACATTATTAAGTTTTTCCCATAAATTCTTCTTTCATAAGTTCTATTTTTTTACGAATTTAGCTTAATAATTACATAACAATCTGTTTTTATTAAAAAAAATGCTTTTCATAAAGTTTCACTTAAAACTTCCGATGAGTCTTATGTAGGTCGCGGAAGTTCACGCCAGTCTGCAGGAGACACCCATGAGACTAAAGCAATTTGGATTCATCTTTGCCCTGGCCACTTTTGTTCCGGCTGGTTGCGGCGCGCAGCAAGATAGTCAGCGGGCCGATCAACCTAGCCAGCAAGATCCCGCAAG
>JAYWBY010000382.1:0-1556 GCA_043781115.1 Pseudomonadota bacterium | reverse complement strand
CAAACTCGGGCCGCCGGCATCCAGCACATCAAGAAGGCAATGAGCGCCATGAGATAGAAGTGGTTCAGTTCGAGTGTATAACTTACATCGAGCAAGAGAATGAAGGTGAAACCAAGGAACAAGACGATTGCTGCTAAGCGATAAAAGAGTCCTAGCGAGACCAGCACCCCCGCAAGGGCGACGACGCCGAAATGAAAATAGATCCAGGGAGTCGGCCAAGGTCTTAGGGGAACGAATGGCAGGGTGAAAAAGTACCGCGGTTCTACGAACAGCGCTGCCACCCAACCATTCGCCAGAAATCGAATTGCCTCGATAGCAATGAGTAAACCAAAAATTCCGCGAAACACTGCCAACGACGCGCCGTCGATCGAACCGAAGACGAAACGGTTTGGCAGCCCCCTCACGGCACGAGGTTCAATTGCTTCGTAGTGCAACTAAAATTGATCGTCTCTTTCTTGTTATATTCCGTCCGGCAGTCGCGATCCATGACCATGCTGGCGGACGAAGCGCTTTGGATTTCGACTTTGGCGCATGTGGTGGGCGAAAACTGGTGTTCCTTACCGGTCGCTTCCACGGACAAGGACGTCAATTCCTTCTCGGTGCAAAGTGAGGGATATTGTTGGCTCCCGAGTTGCCAGGGAATTGTCAGCGGTTGAGCATTCTTCGCGGACGTGTTCTTAATCACGATGGAATTTATTTTGGCATCATGATCGCCGGTCATTGTCACGGTCAGGAAAGATAGCGTTGGATTCGTTTTGGGGTCGTTCGAGACTGAGTCACTACCTCCATCGACGCCGTCATTATTCCCGTCCTTTGCCGTGGTTCCTAGACTACCTTTGCCGTCCGCGCCGCCGCCCCCGCTTCCGTTGCCGCCAGCGTCACTGGTCCCGCTTCCGCCGCTGTCGGCGGAGCCACTCCCGGTGCCTCCAGAGGCATCATGACCTCCGCCGTCAGCCGCATCTTTGCCTTTTGTTCCGACCCCAGCACCATTAGCCTTGCCGCTGGCAATCTGTGGGCTACCGGAACTAAATTCCGAGCCGCTGCAGCCGATCAGCAGGTTAGCGGAAAGCCATAAAGTCATTCCAATACAGAGTTGGGATCTTTCAGACACGGTTGACCTCCGATGTATTTGACGTATCGGAAAAATAGACGAATAACTTTAGGGGTATTCCGTTAATCCATCGTTCACATTCGCGCTCGTGTGCATCAATGGCCGACGGGTGCGTCGCTTGTCGGGGTGGGAGCTGAATTGGCCGACATTTCGTGAATCGTTATTGCGATCCTACCCGCCGCCTTTACCTTCGTCGGAGAAAGGGTGAAATCGGCATCCAGGAGATTAATAAACTAACGCCTGTTTGATCGGCTGCGGGTAAAGCCGTTCGGTCATGCGCCTTTTTGCAGGCTATCAAGCTTTGCTATCAAAGTCTTAAGTGCCGTTATGCAGTCAACAGGATTGGGCGATTCTGAGCGCAGCACGGCTAGAGCTCGATCGATCGACTTGTCAACCGAGTTCCAGTCTTCAGGGCTCATTGGCTTTATTTTTTCTTGAGCGGAAT
>JAYWBY010000381.1:0-4652 GCA_043781115.1 Pseudomonadota bacterium | reverse complement strand
GTCCGGACATTTTGACATCGCCCTCGACAACTGGTCGGGCAACGTCACGTACGCCGGCGGCACCGTAGCTCCGACGTGGAGCTTGACGGACGGGTCGATGACGCGCACTGGAACGATCGGCGCCACGGCGCTGACCGACGGCGTCACGGGCAAGTTTGCCAAGCGCATCACTCAAATTAATAAGCAGCTGCACTTGAACTAGCGGAAGCGGAATCCTAGAGGGGACCGGGTTCAGTACCCGGTCCTTTTTTTTAGGCCGGGTTGAGCCCTTCGGCCAGCGCGGGCAGATGCGTGACGCCGATGTTGGCGATGCCGAAGAGTTCGATGGAATTTCTATTGCGGTAGTCGATCCCGTAGAAGACGTTCCGGACGTTGCCGAGGTTGATCAAACGTTTGGCGCACATGCTGCAGGGTAGATGGGTGACGAAGACGAACTTCTCGACCGAGCGCGGGCTGTCGCAGTTGATGACGGCGTTTTCCTCGGAGTGGAGGCAACCGCAGTTGCCTTCTTCGTCCCGGTCGCAGCCGTTCGGCAGGCCGCTGGCGTTGCCGTTGTAGCCGACCGCCAACACTTTCCGGAAGTCGGTGCTAGTGATGACGGTACCGACTTTCAAACGCTTGCAAGTCGACCGCTGCGCCAGACTCGCGGCGAGGTGGAGATAGATTTCCTCGAAACTCGGTCGCGCGTTTTGCTTAGCCATGGGGAACCTCTTTGAGTCGGCCTTCGATCAACCAGTCGGAAGCGAGCGAAGTGAAGCTCAAGTCGTCCAAGACGAAACCGTCGAGGCTGCCGCCAACGCCTGAGAAATAGACGCTACCCTCGCCTCCAAGCAGCTTCGGCGCTTGAAATAAATGCAGCTTTTGCACAGCGCGGCTCCGTAGGAAGGAGCCGTAAAGGCCTTGGCCCCCTTCGAGCAGTATACTCGTGATGCCCTGGTCGCCGAACAGGTTTTGCAGCGTCGGCACCGAGAAGAAACCGCCTTCGGCCACCGGCAAAGAGAGCAAGGTGGCGCCTCGCTTTCGCAAGAGCTCCGCTTGGCGCCGCGCCGCCGGTTCCGCGAGGCTCAGGTCGGCGACGAGCCAAAGCACCGTCTCCGGTTCGGCCGCGAGAATCTTGAGGCGCGACAAATCGCTCGTCGTGAGTGCGCGCGCATCTGGGTCCAGCACGATGCGTTTGGGCGTCGGTCCGGGCGTCAAGGCGTCGCGAGCATCCAGCGTCGGGTTGTCCGCCAATAGCGTATTTTGACCGACGGCGATCGCGTCGTAATAGGTCCTGAGAAAGTGGCCGTACGAACGCGCCCGTGGTCCGGTGATGAACGCCCGGCGATCGCCTCGCTTGGCCATGACTCCGTCGAGGCTCGTCGCGACCTTGAGCGCCACGAAAGGCCGGCCCTTCTTGACGTTCCAAAGGAAGATCTCCGCCAACTCCGCGCACTCGCCTTCCCAAGTGGGGTCGTGCTCGCAGTCGACGCCGGCGGCGCGAAGAATCGCCTCGCCCTTCCCATCCACCTGGGGGTTCGGGTCGCGAACCCCGTAAATTACTCGGGCGATGCCCGCCGCGACGAGGCGGGGCGCGCAAGCCGGGGTCCGGCCGTGATGGGCACAAGGTTCAAGGGTGACGTAAAGCGTCGAACCGCGCAGGCGTTCCCCGAGTCCAGCGCGCTGGACGGCCTCGAGTGCCATGATTTCGGCGTGCGGTTCGCCCAGGCGTTCATGCGCCCCGGCTCCGAGGAAGTCGTGGGTTGAGTCGACGAGGACGGCGCCGACCAGCGGATTGGGCGCCACCTTTCCGAGCCCCTTCAACGCCATCAAAGCAGCCAGGGACTTGGCTTCCGCGGCAGGGAGCGGACGCCCAAGCGAGGGCAGGCGGAGGTCGGCCAGCCGCTGATCCTTCGCTATTATCCGCCAATCTAGCACCATCGCTCGCCCCGCCGCAGTGTTGCGCGTAACTTACCCAAAAGATTGCCCCGCTGTCGATCCTTGACCCTTTAAGTCGCCGATAGCAGAATTGATTCTCAAGACCGAAGGGACCGTGGAGCGATCATGACCATCAAGCTATCTTTACGGACGGTTCCGGTCTTTCAGTTCGTGTCCCAAGAGCACACGGTCAAACTGGCGGGTATCGCGAAAGTTGTGGAAAAGGGGCGGTCGGACGCCGTGCTGCTCCACGGCGAGACCGTTCTAGGCATCTATATCGTCGGCGAAGGGCGCGTCGGCGTCTATCCTCCGGGCACGACGCGGCCGCTCGTCCATCTCGGGGTCGGAGAGTCGTTCGGCGAGATGTCGTTCTTGGAGAAGTCGAAGGCGTCGGCCACCATTCGCGCCGAAGAGCCCGGCACCAAGCTGGTCGTGCTGCTCCAGGCCGACCTCAACCACATGTGCACGGAAGACCCTGACCTCGGGCGCGCGCTTTTCCAAGGCATGGCGCTGACGCTATCGCAAAAACTCCGGACGACGACCGATAAAGTCGCAAAGGAGCTGCGGGTCGGACGGAAGCTTCTTGCCGACTTGGCGCACGACGACGATACCACTTCCAACTTGACCGGCCTTTCGGCCGAGGTCGGGCGACAGAACGACCGCGTGTTGGGCGGCCTCGACAACAGCATCCGCTTGGTGGAAGAGATGATGCGCAAGATGCCGGAAAGAGCTGGCACGCTCGGCGAAGTGGAACTCCGCGTCGTCGAGGTGCGGGCGCTTTGCCAAGACTTCTACCCGCGCCTCGCTAAACAGATAGCCGCGATAACGAATTTCATCCGGAGTATGGAGGACTTCATCCTCCACTCGGCCCGCGACTGACGAGCGGCATCACGACGTCAGCGCGCCGCCCGAGATGATGGTTTTGAAAGCTTGCTCGACCGTGAGCGTCGTCGGCCGGCACTGCTTTTCAGACGTGATGAAGTAGAAACCCGACGTCGGGTTGGGTGTCGTCGGCACGAACAAATTGACCAGCGGGCCTTCGAGGTCGCCGCCAAGCGCCGCCGCCAGCGGCCCTTTCAACTCGGAGGTTACGAAAGCGAGCGTCCAAGTCTCTGTCCGGGGCCATTCGACCAGGACGACGCGTTTGAAGCCTTTGTTGCCGCCGCCCAGAAACGTTTCGGAAATCTGGCGAAAGAGCTTGTAGAGCGTCGCGACGACCGGGATGCGCTCGACGACCCGGTTGACCTGAGACAGGAGCATCCGGCCGAAGAAGTTGCGGACGACGAAGCCCGCGAGCATGACGACGATAAAGGCGAAGACCAGGCCCGCGCCGGGGAAATGCACGAGCTGGCGACCGCCCGGCAAACTGTCGAGCAGACCGTCGGCGGACGACACCAGGCCGTTCAAAATGTAGAACGTCAGCCCGATCGGTGCGAGGACGACCAGACCCGAGAGAAAAGTGCTTTGCAGCCAGGTGCGCATCCTCCTATGGTAGCACATTCCCAAGGGCGCTTTGGAGGGACCTGCTTTGCCGGACGTCGTCTGCCGCTTGTTTCAAAAGCGGGCTTGCACCGGCTGCACGCGCCTCGACGTCGCCTACGCCCGCCAACTCGAAGGCAAGCTGCGCTACGTCCAGGAACAGCTGCAGGACGTCGCCCGCGAGACGAACTTTCGTCAGGTCGTGCCGTCGCCGAAGACCCTCGCTTATCGGACGTCGGTCAAGCTTTGCCTGCACGAGGACCGCGAAGGCCGAAAAGCCGTTGGCCTGTACAAAGGCGGCACCCGGCAGGTCGTCACGATTGGCGATTGCCCGGCGCAAGTGTCTGCGATCAACGAGCTCACGGCCAAACTCTTCGACCGTAAATTGCGCTTGCCGGGCCGCCTCTACGACCACCAGGGACGCGTCTTTCAAAAAGCGCGCTTGAAGTTCCTCACCATCCGCAACGCGCCGGGGGACGGCGGCAAGCGAGGCGAGTTGGCCGTCGTCATTTCGCACACTGGCATCGAGTCGCGCGCTTTGATCTCTTGGTTGATCAAGGCGGGCCTGAAGGATCTCTGCGCATACCAAAGCAAGTTGACGCGCGGCGACGGCGACAAAGTCACGGGCCGCTACATCGATCACTTGTCGGGGCCCGCGCACATTCGCTACCCCTTGGCGGGCAATGTCCATGAGCTGACGCCGTCGGCCTTCTTCCAAGCCAATCATTCGTTGAGCGCTGGTCTGATCGGCGCCGCCACGGATTTCGGCGAGGACGGCGACCTCCTTCTTGATCTTTACGGCGGTTTTGGCGCTTACGCTTTTCACGTCGCAAAGAGGTTCAAAGGCGTCATCCTGGTGGACGGCAACGACGCCGCCGTTGCAGCGGCGAAGGGCATGGCCGAGCGCGAAGGGCGCGCCACGTTCGCAGCCCACGCGGCGATGTGCGAACACTTCTTCGACCAGGTGCTAAAGCCCGACGACGCTCGGCGCATCACCCATGTGATCGTCAATCCCCCGCGCGGAGGCCTGTCGCAGAAGGTCGCCCGCCAGCTCTCTAAGGACCACCTGCCGGCGTTGAAAGAGCTGCGTTACGTTTCCTGCAACCCCGAAACCCTCGGCCGCGACCTCGCGGTGCTGACTCGCCAAGGGCTGAAGATCTTGAGCGTCGAACCGTTCGACATGTTTCCGCAGACCGAGCACGTCGAGGTCGTCGTGCGGGGCGCGTACTAGCGCCGTCACTTTTTGCAGGACTTCA
>JAYWBY010000380.1:0-12541 GCA_043781115.1 Pseudomonadota bacterium | reverse complement strand
GGTTCCGCAACCCGTCGCCGTCAATCTAGTCGCCAACGCTTGGGCCATCGTCCTGATCGACGGCCATGAAGTCGGTCGCTTGCCTCAGGCGGCACCATTCAAGATCGTCCCGGGCCATCACCTTTTGAGTTTGAGCAATCCGGCGGTCGAGCCGCTGAGCGCTGAGATCGTCGTCGAAGCCGGCAAGCCGCTAAGGCTCCTTTACAAGTTGAAAGCGAAAGTCGTGCCACGCGTCGTCACCTTGGCGACTCCGGGGCATCTCTTCGTCGACGGCAAGGACCAAGGCGTCGTCATCCGGAAGACCCTGACTTTGTCCTACGGGACGCATCAAATGTGGATTCAACGCGGAGGCAAGACCGTCGGCAAGCCGCACAACGTGGCGCTTGGACCGGACACCCCGGCAGAAATAGCGCTCGAGTAACGAGCGAACGAGAAAGCGAGGTTTGCGCCCATGGACGCAAATTGTCAGAACAATTTTCAACTCATGGCCTGGACCGCCGACGGCGGTTTGGTGCTCAGCCAGGCCGTCGGGCCACGCACTTGGTCGTTGTCCGGCAAGCGTGACGGCGACGTCTTCGTCCCGGAGCTCGGTGACCAGGCTCTCTTTTTACGTATCGACGGCGACGGCATCGCGGTGATGCACCAGGGTCAAGGCATAAACGAAGAGCGGGTGTCGCTCAGCGTCGGTCGGCCTCAAACCGTCGGGCCTTTGACCTGGATGCTTGTGCGCGGTCCCCTTTCGCCCGTCAAGACGCAGGCCCCGGCGGCCCGCGACGGAGGGTATGCGACGTTCTTGAGCGACCTCGTCTTGTGGATCTCGCGGCCGATGCCCGGAATTCAAGAGCTCCGCGACGGCCTGCGCGAGTTTCTGTCGCTGGTCGTCGACAACACTCCGGCAGCCAGCGGCATGTTGGTGCTCGCCGAGGGCGAGGGTTTCAGCCTCGTCTCGTCTTTCGGGCTGTCGCCGAAGGACGCCCAAAAGCTTTGGGAAAAGATGCCGCACGGCCTGACGGAAGAAGTGCTGCGGACGTCGGCGCGGATCCTCCTGCCCGATGAACTTCGGCGCACGATGAACGGCGACTCCACAGTTTTCGTCCGCGGCGTGCGCAGCGTCGCCGGGTTCCCGGTCTTGGCCGAGGGTCGGCTGGTCGCTATCTTCTATCTCGGCTTCGACAATTTGTTGAAGAACCTGTCCCAGGAACTGCAGCACGTGCTCGAAGCCGCGGCCGACATCCTCGGCGTCGTCATCCAGCGGGCGCAACTTAGAGAGCAGCTCGAGAACTTGAAGCTCCGCGCTTCGTCGTCCCCGGAAGCAAGTCTTCCCGCGGGCCGGCTCATGGTCGGTTCGTCGGAGAAGTTGGTGGCGGTTTACCACTTGATTTCGCGCCTCGCCCCGGTCGACGTGTCGACGTTGATCCTCGGCGAGACCGGCACCGGCAAAGAGCTCGCGGCGAAAGAGCTGCATCGCATGTCGCCTCGCGGTAGGAAGCCTTTCGTCGTCGTCAATGCGGCGGCCTTGCCCGAGTCCTTGATCGAGTCCGAACTCTTCGGCCACAAGAGAGGCTCGTTTACCGGCGCTTTGACGGACCGCATGGGACTCGTCGAACAAGCCGACGGCGGCACCCTCTTCATCGACGAGATCGGCGAGTTGCCGCCGGCGATGCAGGCGAAGCTCCTCAGGGTCTTGCAAGAACGGGCGATGACCCGGATCGGCGAGACCGTGCCGCGCAACGTCGACTTCCGACTCTTGTCGGCGACGCACCGAAATCTGGAAGAAATGGTCGCCGCGGGCACCTTCCGCGAGGACCTGTATTACCGGATCGCCGGCGCCACCATCAAGATGCCGGCGTTGCGCGAACGCCCAGAAGACATCATCACGCTGGCCAACTTCTTCCGCCAACAATTCGCCGAGCGCCATGCCTTGCCCGACAAGGAGTGGTCGACCGAAGCATTGATCGCCCTCGAACAAAAACCCTGGCCGGGCAACGTTCGCGAGCTCGAGAACGTCGTCGGCCGAGCCTTCGTCATGGCCGAGGGGTCAGTCATCCGCCGCTTCGACCTTGGCGGCGGTCCCGCGTCGTCGTCCGAATCGAATGCCTCCGAAGTGGCGCCCATGAACGTCGAGCCCTTGACCGAGGCGCGAGACGCTTGGATGAAAGTATTCTTGAGTCGCGCTTTGAAGCGCTTCAACGGCCGCAGGTCGGACACCGCGAAGGCGCTCGGCATCGGCGAGCGGACGTTGTTCCGCTACCTCGAACAATACGAAATCCGGGATCTTTGACGTCGTGACCTCCTTGCTTCGAACGCTCGCGTTGGTGGTGTTGCTCTTGGGAGGGGCAGCGGCGGCCGAGGCGCGCGAAGGAGAAGTCGCCGCCGCTAAATTGAAGGATGCGGAAGCGCTCTACGCCGCCGGCGACTTCGAATCGGCGTCGCGCGGGTTGAACGAAATCTTGATCCGCGACCAGGGACTCTCGCCGGAGGCGCGGGCGCGGCTTTATTTGCTGAAAGCGCGGCTCGAACTCGCCTACGGTCGGAGCTCGGAAATTCGGCTATGGTTGGCAAAGGCGCACGACGCCAATCCCACCTTGGCGCTCGATCCCGTGAAGGATCCGCCGCAGCTCAACGCTATCTGGGAAGATTTGAAACAAGAAGGCGGCGCCGCCCTGCCCGAGTCGAAGCCCGCGGGCGGGGGGCTTGGCAATTTTTACGTCGGCCTTTTGCCGCTCGGCATCGGCCATTTAGACGCCGGCAAGTACAAGGACGGGTTGCTCTTCACGTCCAGTGAAGCGCTCTTTCTCCTCGCTTCGTCGATGGTCGAGAAAAAGCGGGATCAGCGCATTCTCGGTACCCTCGCCTTCCTCGGCGCCTATGGCTATGAACTGTTCGATTTGCTCCCGACGCAAACGACGCGCGACGCCGACTCCGCGGCGAGCCTGCGCTTCGGTTTGTCGTTCTTTCCGTTCGGCGTCGCCCAGGCGAAGAACGGCGACTACACAAAAGCTTTTGGCATCGCGACCGTCGAGTCGGTGCTGTTGACGGTCGGCGTCATGAGCACGGGCGAGAGCCAGCGCAACGTCGCCTTGGGGCTCTTTATGGCCGCGTGGGCCTACGGGATCTTGGACGGCGTCGCCAATCATCAGGATCGGCTGGCGGATACCGAGAGCGAACCGGAAGCGCCCTTCTCGGTAGGCTTTCAGCCGGCGACGGAAGACGGTCGACTGAGCGGCCTGGTCGTCAGCACGCTGCGCTTCTAAGTTCCGAGATCCATCCCGATCATGAGCGAGCGGGATTTGAGGTCGATCTTCGGGAAATCGCCCGCCGAAGCTGTGAACCCAAATCCGTCTTGGAGCACCGACGCGCGGTCAACCACCATTTGCTCGTTGGCGAAGTCGATCTGCATGAACGCGCCGACGAACGGCGTTGGTTTGATGCGGGCGCCAAACGCGCCGTGATAGCCATGAACGTGGCCGTCCATCTCGAGGTGCGTTGGCACCGGATCGTGCGACACGCCGAACATTTCCGTGTCCTGGTAGGTTGCGGAGTAACGATGGCGGCTATAAAGGTCGTAGCCGAGACGGACGAAGGGCTGCCAGATGCCTTCGGTCATCCACGTCATGGCATCAACTCCGGCCATGATGCCGCTGAGCTTCTCTTCGTAGTTTGAACTGTGGCCTTTGAACTGCTGTTCCATGGCGAAGAGACCTATGGCGACGGGAAGTTCCTTGACAGGTTGCGCCAAGGACGCGACCCCATATTCAGTCCCGGTGTAGCGGTTCGAGAAAGCCGCCGAAGGGTCCGACGAGTCGTCCGAGCTGAACTCACCCTTCGGTACAAAGGCCGTGGTCCGGCTGCCGCCGTAGACCTGCATGTTGATGCCTGCGGCCGAGGCGCTGGTCGCGAAAAGCATCGCTAAGCCAAGACCGATCGCGCGATCGAGCATGAGAATGCTCCTAAAAGGGGAGATGAATTGGAGAGGGAGATTGTTGCCGGGTGCGTATTACTGATTATACCCGAGGCAGGGCGCGAACGAAAAAGTGGGGACATGGCCTCTGAGCCATGTCCCCACGCGGGAGCCGGATGGTGTTTCTCGCACCCGGCCAAACAGTCCCCCTATTGAGGGGGGAGGGACCCTGCCGCTTTGAGAGCCGGGGGTTCGCGACCCAGACCTCGAAGTGGCAGACTGTTATACAGATCTATAGGTGCGATCGCAGCGTGAATATAAAAGATTAATTGTATGGTTTATTTACTACAAGCAATGGTAACAGGCCGCGATCGACAGACAGTATTTTATGAGATTACACTATGAATTTCAATAAATTTTTAACAACAATTTGTTTTTACTGTCATATTTTAATATTTATTTCAGCGGCAACAAAACGCACGTCGAGTTCGTGTGCAGCGCTATCCCCTTCGACATTGAGCGCCGGCAGGCGGGAATTCCCGATTATCAAAACGTGCCTTGGGAGTCGAACGCCGCGCGCCGCTCACTGCGCCTAGCACAACCGATTTTTCCTGCAATTGCTGGATGGTCCACCTCTGTCGTCGACGGCAACTACAGTCCAACGATCAAGCTATCGGTGGCTTTGCAGGGCGGGTAAAGACGAGGGCGCTAAAGTTTCGGGCAACTCAAATCTAAGCGGTGGAACTCCCTGAGCTGCGCGGCGATCGCCAAATGGTCGGCTGGCGAGGCGCATAAGAACGCCGCCACCGTATCCCGGTCCTTGGCGTTCGCCGCCCCGCCATCCCCTAGGATGAAGCCTAGCCGGGTCAAAATATTGAGCGGCGGTAGACGCCGGCGCAGCGCGGCGTCGCGGTAGAGGCGCTTTAGGTCGTCGGAAAGGCTCAGGTCCGGGTATTCGGTGAAGACTCCGAAGCGTCCCTGCCGAGCGAGGTGGATGTACCAGTCGACCGGATTGCCGACGGTGAAAATGTCGCAGCTCGCATCTTTGCGGTAGATACCGTCTTCTCCCTGGTCCGGCGCCATGGCATCCATGCTCGAGCAATATCCGGGTGGCACGGCGTCAGCCGCCCCGTGACCGTAGACCATGCGGAGCCTCTGCAAATCCGACGCCGCGATGTAGTTCGCCCGATGGCCGATGGGAAACGGCGGGTAGGACAGGATCGAACCAACGGGCCGGTCGAGGCTCGTTTCGCCGCGCGTGTAGAAGTTGTGGCCGAAGCCGTTGGCGTGACCCATTTCGTGAAGAACCAGGTATTCGACATAAGCATCGGGCAAAGGATGGCGTTTGCCGTTCAGCTCGTGGTAACGAAGCATGGCGCTCGCCAGCCAGTCCCAGTCTAGCCGGCCAGCGAGAACGCGTTGGCGTTCCGGCGCGGCAAGTTCGCCCAGCGGCAATTCGACGTCGTCATTGATGACGGAGATCAAGCCGCCGAGGATCAGGCCAGTCTGCGGGTCGAAGCTCAACTGCGTGTAGCCGTTGGCGCCGGTGAACGCCAGCTCTGGCGGGCCGAGCCAGCGAATGCAGATCTCGAAACCCGTGAGGCAGTCGCCCGGGTCGAGCGCACGCGGGTTGGGGTCGAGCACGAAGAGTGTCTTCTTGAACGCGGCGTTCCACTTAGACACCGACTTTTGCACCGAAGGGCGGAAGTTCGACGGGAAGCCTTTGTCTAAAACGACGCGAATCTGGCGCGCCACCGCCAAGTCGTGGTGGAGATAGATTCCTTCCTCGCCTTTGTCACCGGCCTTCTGCTCGGCCTTGGCGATTTCCGGGTGGTCGCGCAGCAGGATCTTCTTGAAATGAAGAAGCAGCTCCGTTTCCGCTCCGAAAGGCGTCGTCCAGATGCCCACGTCGGCGACCTTTTGCGAGCTCTTTGGCGAAAAGTAATCGTTTGGAGCGGGCGCGAAGACGATGCGGCCGACGCCGCCGTTGATCAGAATTTCGAAACGTTTGCCGTCGATGTCCTTGAATTTGTAGTCGTCGCGTTTGTAGGGCCTGGAGGCAAAGCGGGCGTGGCCGGGGTAGGGAAAGAAGGTCTCGGGATCTAGCCCGTCGCGAAGGTCGACCTCGGTCAGCGGCTCCTTCCCGTCGTGAATGCTGGTGAGCATTCCGACCAAGGAGGAAGAGAAGAGTTCGCGCATCAGTACGGCGCGACCCTTCTTTTCTTTGACTTCCCACTTCTTGACGACGGATGTTTCCGACGGCGGGAACGTCCCGGGCGGGTTGTCGAAGGTCGTGACGGTGATCCACACGGGATGAGCCCCAAGTCGAGAAGAAAAGGCCTTCGGCACCGCATCGATCGTCGAGAAGTGGGCGCAGCTAGCCAACCAGGCGCATAGCCACAAATATGCCAGCGGGGAGTGCTTTGGTCGCATGGCAACACTGTGGCACATCTGTTAAGATCCGGGCAATTGAAAGGGAGGTTTTAGCTTTGTTTCGCGGCAAATATCTGGATTACGAGGAATTGACGCAGCAGTTGACGGCCTGGAAGGAGAAGCATCCCGGTCTCGTTCGCGTCACGTCGCTAGGCAAAAGCAAGGAAGGCCGCGACATTCCCCTGCTGACGATCGGCAAGACGCCCGACGACGGCCGCCCGGCGGTCTGGATCGACGGCAACATGCATGCCTCGGAGTTATGTGGGTCGAGCGTTGCGCTGGCAATGGCGGAGGACGTACTGACTCTCCACGGCGGTGGGCAGGCCGCATCGCTGCCTCCGCACATGGCGGAGATCATCAAGGAGACGCTCTTCTACGTCGTGCCGCGGATTTCGCCCGATGGCGCCGAAGCGGTGCTTAAGACTGGGCGCTACGTGCGTTCGAGTCCGACGGACGAAAGGCGCCACAAAGGCCACTCCTACTGGGAGAACTCCGACGTCGACGGCGACGGCAGCATGGGATACATGCGCCAAGAATGCGTCGACGGCGAGTTGGTCGAATTATCGGGCGCCCCTGGCGTCATGGTGCCGCGCCAACCAGAAGACCCGGGCCCCTATTACAAGCTCTATCCCGAGGGCCACATCGTCAACTTCGACGGGCGGCGCATCCCCGACCCCTATTTTCTCTCGGACAACCAATACGACTTCAACCGCAATTTTCCGTATCAGTGGGCTCCCGAACCGGAGCAAGCCGGCGCGGGCGACTTTCCGGGGAGCGCCCCCGAGACCCGCGCGGTCATGGATTTCGCCTCGGCGCACCCAAACATCTTCACATGGCTGAACCTCCATACCTTCGGCGGCGTGTTGATCCGGCCGCTCGGCGACAAGCCCGACCATAAGATGGACCAGGGCGACTTGGCTCTCTACCGTCAGGTCGAGGCTTGGGCGAAGGAGTTTACGGGTTATCCGACGGTGAGTGGCTACCATGAATTTCTCTACGAGCCGGAAACTCCGCTCCGCGGCGACCTAACCGAATATGCTTACCACCAGCGCGGCTGTATCGCTTACGTGATCGAGCTGTGGGACATCTTCCACCAAATCGGAGTGAAGCCGAAGAAGCGCTTCGTGGACCACTACACGCACCTTGAGCGAAGCGACTTCGTGGCGCTTGCGAAGTGGGACCGCGAAGTGAATAAAGGCCGGGTTTTCAAGCCTTGGCGCAAGGCAAAGCATCCGCAGCTCGGGGAAGTGGAAGTCGGGGGCCTCGATCTGCGCGTTGGTATTTCCAATCCGCCGTACGAGAAACTCGCGGAAGTTTGCACGACGCAAAGCGCCGCCTTCCTCCGCGTCGCCGCGCTCAATCCACGCGTCACCGCGACCGTGCTCGGCCAGAGAAAGGTTGGGCCAGACTTGACGCAGTTGGAAATCAAAGTCAGCAACGGCGGCTATCTCGGTACTTACGGACCCTTCTCGGCGAAGAAATTGCCGCACGTCGAGCCGTTGCGTTTGACTGCCGCAGGCAAGGGCCTAACGTTGATGGCACCCGGTGAGTCCGTCACCGAAATCGGGCACCTCGATGGCTGGGGCCGTGGGCTCTTCGGCGGCATCAGCATCTTCGCGCCTTGGACGCGAGGCAACGTGCACGAGAAGATGGCGACCTTGATCGTCAGGGGCAAGGGCAAGCTGACGGTGAAGGTGGGTAGCTGTCGCGTCGGTTTTAAGACGCTTGAAATCGACGTCGGCTAAAAGGCTTGTGCTACTACTACGACCGTAGTAGTATGGCTAAATGAAACGTAGCCACTCGTTACCTCTAGGTCCTTTGGAGATGGAAGCCTTGGGCCTCCTCTCCGCCGCCGAACCATTGTCGGTGCACGAATTGCAGAGCCGGTTGAATCGTCAGGGCCGCGATTTGGCCTACACCACGGTCATGACCGTGCTTTGTCGCCTGCACGAAAAGGGCGTCGTCAAGCGGAAGAAGAGCGGTCGCCAATTCTTTTACGCCCCGGCGAAGGGCGCCGAGCGGGCCACTGACGGCCTCGTCGCAAAAGTGCACAAGGCGCTCTTCCGCAACGATCGCCTCCGTCCCATCGTGGCCCTTATCAAGGACGACGACGAACTGAGCGACGCGGAGCTGGAAGAGTTGAAGGCTCTCGTCGAGCGGCGCTTGGCGCGGCGGCGGAGCGAACGCCCATGAACGCTTTGATGGGCGTGAACCTGATGGTCAATGCGATCCTGTCGTTCGCCGCCGGCGCCGCTTTGGCTTGGGCTCTGATTCGCTTGTTTCGCGTCGGGCACGGCAGTTTTCGGCTCTACCTTCTCGGTTTGCCGTTTTTCAAGATCCTCTTCGATCTCGGTGGCGGGATTCCTCGCGATTCGATTCTCTGGACGGGCCAAGACCCCTGGTCGCTCTTGTCACTGAGCAGCGGGCGCCTTTGGCTCGGCCTGAACGACTACGGGCCGTACGCTGGCATCAACATGAAAGTCGCGGGAACCACCGGCGCCAATTATTCGGTAAGCGTCGGCGACCTCGTAGCTAGTTGGCTTCAGCGGACTGCGGGCGCCAAGGGCACGCTGATCATCCTCGGCCTCGTCGGCGCGGTTTCGCTGGGGCGAATTGCGCGAAGGGTCTTGGGCACGGCGGCCTTCGAGCTTCAGCGCCGCAGGCGGCGCCGGCTCGCAACGATGCTGCGTTCGGAACCAACCAGTTTTTGGCGAACGATCGACGTCTACTTGTCGCCTCTCGACTCGGGCTCGCCCTTCGCCGGCGGTTTGTCGAAGCCATACATTTGTTTTCCCGCGGAGGCGTACGACAAACTCACCGCAGAAGAGCAGCAAGCCGCGCTCGACCACGAGATCGCCCACGTGAGGAATTGGGATTTGCCCCAGATGCTATTTCTGGCGCTCCTTGGCGACGTGTTTTGGTTCGTTCCCGGTTACTCGGCGCTTAAAGTGGCGCTCGATGAACTCAGGGAAGTGTTGGCGGATCAGGCTGCGGTGCGGTCGGGCGCCGACTCACTCGCCCTCGCTTCGGCGCTTCTGAAGTTTCAACACGGACTCATAGCGCCGTCCGGGTCCGGCGCCTGTTCGGCGCTTGTCAAGAAGGGGTCGCTGCTTCGCCGTCGGGTCGAAGCGTTGCTCGACGATGGAGCCGCGCAAAACCACCGAGAGGCGCTGGCCAACCGCTTGCTGCTCGGCGTCGGCGCGACGGTTCTCGTTTGCATGACGAGCTGCGGAGGCAACAAGACCGTCAGCCGAGACGTTTCTCTAACGGGCGTTTTGGTGGAGGAGCTTCAGCGCAGCACCGGTTGGTATTTGCTGCCGTTCTGAAGCCAAAAATTTTTCTCGATTACTACTACAGGAGTAGTAATTAACCTTGTTGGAGGTGTTATGCGTCGCGTAGTCCAGGTGCTTTGCGGAGTTTCGTTGTTCGTCGCGTCGGCGGCGGAAGCTAAAACGGCGCGGTTCCAGTCGATCAAGCCCGAGGAGTGGGCCGGCATGATGGCCGGCACGTCGGACTTGACGGTCGAATTTCGTCGCGGCGATCTGCTCCCCGTCGACGTCAAAGCCAGCGGTGATCTGCTGGCGACCAAAGGGGCCGGCTCCGTGACGATCGAGGTGCAGCAGACCTTTTATCTCAAGGCCGAAGGTAACGACCTCTTGCTCAGCGTCGACGGCGTCGATTTCGCACCAATCACCGATCGGGTGAGCGGCCATCTCAGCGCTTCGGCATCGAGCGACCTTCAGGCGATCAATCCGGTGACCCATCTGAGCTTGGAGCTCTTGGCTTGGTTGAAGAAGAACTGAAGTGCCAAGCCGACGGCGCTGGCCGCGCTCTAAAGCGCCAGCGCCGTCTTCGCCTCGATCACGACGAGGAACGTGCTGCCTTGGTCCGCGCGCGAGTCGATCAACTCCACCGAACCGCCGAGCATCGTCGCGAGCTTCCTCGACAACACGAGACCGAGACCGGTGCCGCCGTACTTTCGCGCCGTGGCGTGCTCCGCTTGCGCGTAGTTCTTGAAGACGCGGTCGCGTTGCTCGCTGGAAAAGCCGATGCCCGTGTCGCTGACGGTGATCGAGATGCGGTTGAGACGGCCCTCCGCGTCCAGCGGGGTGGCGCGGACGGCCAGCGAGATCGAGCCACTGGCCGTATATTTCAAAGCGTTGCCGATGATGTTGATCAGGATTTGTTTCAGCCGCATGGGGTCGGACGTGATGCGCCGCGGCAACGGTTCGACGAAGTCGCAAGAGAAGTCCAGACCCTTTTGGCGAGCGCAGCGGTCGAAGTTAGCCGCGACGTCTTCGACGAGCTCTTTCAAGTCGAAGTCGAGATGTTCGATCTCGAGGCGGCCGGCTTCGATTTTGGACAAGTCGAGGATGTTGTTGACGATGCGAAAGAGCAATTCGCCGTTGCGCTTGATCACGTTCACGGCTTCCAACCGGTCCGGGTCCGAAACTTCTTGGTCGCTCAGCACTTCGCAGAAGCCTAGGATCGCCGACAAGGGATTGCGAATCTCGTGGCTCATGTGCGCGAGGAATTCGCTCTTCGTGCGGTTGGCCGTCTCGGCCTGCTCCTTCGCGGCCCAAAGAATGCGCTCCGCTTCCTTCCGGCGCGTGATGTCGACCGAGATTCCCGCGAGCACGCGCGGGCGGCCGCCTTCGTCGTCGAGCACTTGTCCGACGTCGAGCACCCAGGTGCTGCGACCGTCGCTCAAAACTCTGCGGTATTCGACGTCGACGGGTTCGTTGCGGTTCAGCGCCCTCAGCCAGGCGGAAGTTACGCGTTTTCGGTCGTCGTCGGCGACGAATTTGAGATGGCGTTTTAGCGGTCCGCGGAGCAATTCGCTCTCGGTCGCCGCGACCTTCGCCGGCACCCGATATTGCCAAGGGATGATGGCGGCGGGACTGCGCCGGATGCGCAGCGAGTCGCTCGCGCCGCGCCAGATTGACCCCGCCAAGTTGCTGACTGGCCACGCCGCTAGGAGCAGCGCCAAAACGACTAGCTGCGGGAACATCGGGACTTTTGCCTGAGCCATTGTCCAGAGCAGGATCGACAACACTACGAAGACGGCGGGAAGCAGCAGATGCCTCTTTGCTCTGAGGCTCTCGAGCACATGGTTCATGCGTATGGTCCTCGCCGGATCCGCATCTTGGAAGTCGGCGTCGCTGTTTGCTGGGGGAAAACACTCAGGACAGTAGTTAACTCTAGTTACGATGATTGGAAACAAATAATTGTGTTCAATGCTTACGGGACAGGCATCCAAGCCAGAAGCAATTCTTCTCGGACCCGTTAGCAGAGATTATGAATGTCGCTTATTGGAGTTCGCCGATGGGCAAAGTCACGGTGAACGTTGTGCCTAGGCCAGGCTGACTCTCCACCGAAATGGTGCCGTCGTGGGCCTCCACCAAGCGCTTCGTGATGGCGAGGCCGAGGCCAGTGCTCTTCTCGCCCTTCGTCGGGCGGTTGCTGATGACGGTAAATTCCTTAAATAAATCACCGATTTCTGTGGCCGGAATTCCCGGCCCTTGATCGGCGACCCAAATGGCGATCTGGGAATGCAGCGGCTTGGCGCCCAGCGCAACCTTGCTGCCCTCCGGAGAAAACTTCAGGGCGTTACTCACTAGATTGTTTAGTACCTGTTCGAGGCGGAGCGGGTCGGCTTTGATGCGCGGCAGCAAACCTTGAATCACGACTTTGACGGCGATGCGTTTGTTGTTGGCCGTCGGGCCGAAGGCCCGCATGACCTTTTGTAAAAGTTCGGCGATGTCGACACTTACGCACTCAAGACGCACCGAGCCGATCTTGATGCGGCTGACGTCGAGGATATCGTCGATGAGGCTCATCATCATTTCGCAGCTACTGTCGACGACGTCCGGAAAGCCGGAATTGAGATATTCCGTGGGAGTCATTTCTCTCGAGACCAGCATAAGGTTGGTCGTTTGGATCAGTCCGATGGGTGTGCGTAAATCGTGGGCAATGACGCTCATCGCGCGGTCATAGTTCCGCGACAGACGCTTGGCTTGCAGATCCATGAATTCCGCCCAATACCGGACAAGGTCCCGGGTCGAAAGAAGGCCGACGGCGACCCCCTCTTCGACGATCGTTATATGGTTCAGGCCTCCGCGACGCATGATCATGTAAGCGTCTTCGGTATTGTGGTCGGTGCTGAGGGTGTATGGATTTCCAGACATGTGCTGGTCGACCGTCTCC
>JAYWBY010000379.1:0-1562 GCA_043781115.1 Pseudomonadota bacterium | reverse complement strand
GAGAGCCAATTGAACAACCTCTACTACGGCGATAACCTCGACATCTCGCGCCGCTATGTGAAGGACGAGAGCGTCGATCTCATTTATCTCGATCCGCCATTTAACAGCAATCAAGACTACAATGTCTTGTTCGAGGAGCGCGGCAAAACCCGATCGGCCGCTCAGGTTCGCGCTTTCAAAGACACGTGGGTTTGGGATAGCGCAGCCGCCTGGTCTTTCCAGTCGGTCGTGGAAGGCGGCCACGGCAGAATTTCCCAGGCCATGCTCGCATTGCGAACGCTTCTAGGCGACAGCGACATTCTGGCATACCTCGCCATGATGGCACCGCGCCTCGTCGATCTACGAAGAGTTCTAAAGCCTTCCGGAAGCATCTATCTGCACTGCGATACTACAGCCAGTCATTATTTGAAGCTCATCATGGATGCTATCTTTGGCCCGAAAAGTTTTAGGAATGAGATCGCTTGGCTGCGATCGACGCCGCGGGGCCACGCATCTACTCGATTCGCCTCTAGCCACGATGTCCTTCTTTTCTACTCTAAAAGCGATGCAACAATTTGGAACAAGGACTCCGCTGTTCAGAAATACGATCTGGCAAACCTGGACGAAAAGACAGACAGCAAATACAGCCTCCGCGATCCCGATGGACGCCGTTACCAGTTGACGAGTCTCTTGAACCCCAATCCAGATCGGCCAAATCTAAAGTATGAGCTTCTTGGTGTGACTAGAGTATGGCGCTGGAGGGAATCTCGAATGATTCAAGCCCTTAATGATGGGCTGGTTATTCAACCGCATCCTGGCGCTATTCCAAGATTTAAAAGATATTTGGACGAGCAGGACGGCAAGCCTATCGGCGATGTTTGGATGGACTTTCCGCCGATCAACTCGCAAGCTCAGGAACGCCTTGGTTACCCAACTCAAAAACCCGAGGCACTCCTGGAACGAATCGTCAAGGCCAGCAGCAACGAAGGAGACGTTGTGCTCGACCCATTTTGCGGATGCGGCACTGCGGTAGCTGTCGCTCAAAGACTCAATCGCCAGTGGATCGGCATCGACATAACGCATCTCGCCATTACGCTGATCCGGCACAGGTTGAAGGACTCTTTTGGCGATTCCGTGAAGTTCAAAGTGATCGGCGAGCCTGTGTCTATCCCCGATGCCGGGACGCTTGCAAAAAACGATCCTTACCAGTTCCAGTGGTGGGCGCTGGGGCTGGTGGGGGCAAGACCGGTGGAACAAAAAAAGGGCGCCGATAAGGGCATTGACGGGCGGCTTTACTTTCACGATGAGCCGAAGAAGACAAGACAAATAATATTCTCGGTAAAGGCCGGTCACACGCAGGTTTCCCATGTTCGAGACCTGCGTGGAGTGCTTGATCGGGAGAATGCGGATATTGGCGTCCTTATCAGCTTGCAAGTCCCAACCCAGCCTATGAGAACTGAAGCCGCTGGTGCAGGGTTCTATCAGTCGCCGTGGGGCAAGAAATACGCCCGTATGCAACTCTTGACTATTGCCGACTTGCTTTCAGGCAAGGCCGTGAGCTACCCACATGAAAACGTCACGTA
>JAYWBY010000378.1:0-1565 GCA_043781115.1 Pseudomonadota bacterium | reverse complement strand
TGGAAGTCAATGTTCGCGACGGCTCGAGTTTCAATCAAGGCCAAGTCCTCTACGTCATCGGAGACCTTACCCAAAGCTACATCGTCGGTCGCGTCTTTCAGCAAGACCTTGCCGACCTCAAAGTCGGCCAAGAAGTGGCTCTCGTCCTGCCCGAAGACGAAGGGAAAACGTACAAAGGACAGGTCGACCTCATTTACCCGAGCCTCAACGA
Organism: Pseudomonadota bacterium; assembly: GCA_043781115.1. GTDB lineage: Bacteria > Bdellovibrionota_B > Oligoflexia > Oligoflexales > CAIYRB01 > CAIYRB01. Next base: position 1,354 of record JAYWBY010000378.1, on the reverse strand, counting down.
AGGCGAAGGCAGCGGCAATGTTCGCGTCGTTCCGAGTGAGGCCATCCCAGGGCTGAAGCCAGGACTCTACGTCGACCTGCGCTTTCCCATCGACCTGGGCAGCCACCTTGCCGTACCCACCACCGCGATCCTGTTTTCAGGCATGCACAAGTACGTCTTCGTCGACCGCGGCGGCGGGTCGTTGGAACCAACCGAAGTCGTAACCGGCAAGGGCGTCGAGGAATGGACGGAAGTTAGGGAAGGCCTCAAAGAAGGCGACCGCGTCGCTGCGAGCGGCACGTTCTTGCTTAGCTCCGAGGCTCAACTCCAATCGGCGCTGCCGAAGTGGAGAAAGCCATGATCGCGCGCGTCATCCGGCTGTGCGCCGCCAACCCGGTCATGACCGTTTTGCTGATTGGGGTCGTCTCGGTGCTGACGGCGCTCTCGCTCAAGCGCTTGCCGCTCGACGCCATCCCTGATCTTACCGACACCCAGGTCATCGTCTTTGGCGACTGGTCCGGCCGGGCGCCGGACCTCGTCGAAGACCAAGTGACTTACCCTTTGGTCACGGCCTTGTTGTCGTCACCGAAAGTGAAATACGTGCGCGGTCTCTCCATGACCGGCGCTTCACAGATCGTCGTAGTCTTCGACGAAGGGACGGACCTCTATTGGGCGCGCTCCCGCATTCTGGAGAAGCTCGCTTCGGTGACGACGCTGCCCGCGGGCGTCGCGCCAGTGCTCGGCCCCGAAGCTACGGGTCTGGGTTGGGTTTACCAGTATGCCGTGGTCGACCGCGGCGGCAAACTCGATCTGGCTCAACTGCGATCACTCCAGGACTGGAATCTCCGTTTCGCGTTGCAGGGTCTGCCGGGAGTCGCTGAAGTTGCGAGCATCGGCGGCTTCGTCAAGCAGTATCAAATCCTTCTGGACCCGGTGAAACTTCAGGCCCTGCACATTTCGCCGCTGCAGGTCTCGCGCGCCATCCGGGCCGGCAATCAAGAGGTCGGCGGCAACGTGATGGAGATGGCCGGCACCGAGTTCGTCATCAGAGGCCGCGGCTACGTTCACAATCTGACCGATCTCGCCAAAATTCCGCTTCAAGTTTCCGACAAAGGCCGTGTGGTCACGGTCGGCGAAGTGGGGCGCGTGCAGACCGGTCCGGCTCCCCGCAGCGGCGCTTCCGAGCTCGATGGTCAAGGCGAAGCGGTCGGCGGCATAGTCGTGATGCGGGTGGGCGAGAACGCCCTAAACGTAATCGATGCCGTTAAGGCGCGCTTGGCGGAACTCAAGTCATCCTTGCCGCCAGGAGTCGAAATCGTGCCCGTCTACGACCGCTCCGACCTGATTACGCGAGCGATCGAGACCATCCGGCGAG
>JAYWBY010000377.1:0-12573 GCA_043781115.1 Pseudomonadota bacterium | reverse complement strand
GGAAGGGGAGTTTCTCGCCGACGGCGAAGGCGTGGAGCATATTGAGGTCCAGCGGCGTTTTTTTGAATCTCTCAAGAAATTGGTGCAGCGCCTTGTTGTTGACGCCCAAACGCTGGCGCGTGTGGGTCGCCGGATGAAAGGGCGCGGTGATGGGCGGCGTCAAGGCGACCCAAGCGAGCGGGAAGAGCCAAAAAATCAGGAACAGGGTGGCGTTGCGGACCGGCTTCGATGCCAAAGCGGCGCGGCCTCGTCGACGGGCGGCTAGCGCGCCAGGGCGCGGGGGCGGTATAATGTTTTTAACCTTGCCGTTCTTCGTCATTATCCCGCAGCAGCTCTAAAGGCCCACCACACTGTCTGGGCCGGAGGTTTGTTATGCGAAGTCTTCTGATCTTAATCGCCTTCTTCACTTGGCAGCAAGCGCGCGCCGAGGTCTTGCCCGAGGGCAGCACTTCGACCGGGCCCAAGGCCCGCTGGATTGCTCCCGAGGCGGAGCAAGCGAAGGAGATCAACAGCAAGGACACGCAGCCGGCGAAGGTGCGCATCGGCCTCCGGCTGACGCCGTTCCGCAAGGTCGTGACCAAGAACCGCGACGGCACGGTGGACGATCGCTACGTTCCGATCGAACCGCTGCGCCACACGCTCCGCGCCCGCTTGAACAAGACCAATCACTTCTTCGTCGGCGAATGGCACGTTGAAACCGAGCCGACGAAGTGGGTGCGTAAAACCCGCCACTACGAAGTGCGCTTGAACATTTTCCGCCGCTACGGCGCCTTCGGCCAGTTGGAAGAAAACGTCGGCAAAGTCGACCTTTCGGGCACGCTCGACGAAGAGAAGGACAACGTTCACGTGTTGATCGGCACGGTGCGCCAACGCCTGCGCGACAAGTTCGGCCACCCTTACTTGGACGTCGTCGCGGGCTTCGCCCCCGGCGCCGACAAAGGACCCGAGCTGTCGCTCTCATCGCCCGACCGGCAGATCGCCAAGCCCGCCGACGCGCCCGACGGGGCCCCGGGCGAGATCCTCAAAGGTCGCTTCTAGAATCTTTATGCCTATCCGGAAAGCGAACCTAGTGGCCGGCAGGTAGTCTAAAAACATTTGGCCGTGTCTGGCGAGCCGGCGAGCGAGAGCCGCCAAAGCCGGCCGGCTGTTCCTTTGTCTCAGATATTCCTGATTCTTTTACCCCATGGGAGCTGCGGCAAACCTGTGTCGTGCGCCCCAATCACGAACGCAGGATTGCTTTCGATCTGGGCTTGCGGCGTCGCAGTGGCGATAGGCTACGGGTGCGTCATGGTTAAAAGAAGAGCCCACTGAATCTCTGAACAAAGGAACGGCCGGCCTGAGATTTTTTTTTAGCCGGACAAGACAACGCGTGGCGGGTGTCGGTCGCTGTCGCGTTACCCTCGGGGTTAGTCTTAGGTACGCTTTCCGGATAGGCATAAGAATCTTTGCGACTGCACCAGTCTTTTCTACAGGTCTTTAAAAGACTTATAGAATTATTGGTGTTTCTTATGTATTTTTAATAAATATTATAATATAATGCGCCTCCTTTTAATAAATCGGAGCGCTGACCCGTGTCCTCCCCCCGCCTGCAGACCTCTACCTTCGCGCTGTTTGCGCTGTCCTCTTCTTTCCTTGGATTTAGCCTCGCCGCCTCGGCCGACGACACGCCCCTAGGCTGTCCTCAGGGCGAGGTCACGGCGGCCGCCGTGGCCGCGTGGCAACAGACGGCTGCGGGGATCTTGAAAGACGGGTCTCTCCCCGCTAATCAAGTGGCCGCCAAGATTCGCGAATGCTTCCCCGAGCTCCCCGCGTGCATGAAGCGCAATTTGGCCTATGCGTCTCGCGGTGACGTCGCCTTCACCGCGGCCGACGTGACGATCGACCAATCCCCGCAGAAACGTCCGCCGGAAGAACTCTTGAGCCCCACGGCCGACGGCCTCGAGTACGTCATTCCGGAGAACGTCGAGCAGCTTGCCGCCGACCACGGCTGGCCGGCGGTTCGCTACAAGAGTCGCCACGCCGGCGGCTTCGACCCGGGTACGCCCTCGCTGTTGATGGTTTATGTACCGGGCGACAAGGTGAACCCGCCGGTCAATTATGACCGCTGGCTCAATTTCGCGATTCCCGCCGATACGGACGAGAACGCGCTCGTGCCGACGCCCCAGGTTCAATTGCCGACCGGCGCGGACTACGCCTCCGAGCTGACGGGCGGGACTTCACTGCCTTTGATTTTCACGATGGTGACTCTGGAGAAGAAAGTCGGTGACCAGCCGGGCCAAGTCTTCTTTCAAATGTTTCGCCGCGCCGGCGCCGGCGCCGGCAATCCGGTATTCCGGCCTGAGCCGAACGCCGCGGTGGCGAGCTGCTACAGCTGTCATCCCAATGGCCTCCGCGCCATCAGCCCGCTCGGCTATAACGTCCGCGACGGCGAAGCGCAGCTTGCCGAAAAGGAATGGCTGACGGTGCAGGTCATCAACGACGCCATGACCGACGGCGCGGGCAACCGCGGTATCAGCTGGCGCGACGCCGAGGTCGACCTGTCGACGGGCGTCCGTAAACCGCTGCTCAACCCGGCCGCCAACGGGCCGATCGTGGGCGCCGTGAAACCCTTGAACGGCAAAAGCCGCAGCCAAGAGTTCATCATGGGCGGCATCGCCGCCGACGGCGCGGTCTTGAACGGTTGCTACAACCTCCGGCCGACGGTGTCCGTCGTCGACATCTTTGGCCGCGCACCCGGCCGGAACAACATCTATTCGCTCGGTCCCGAGCCGTCTATTCGCTGGGAAAAAGTCCGCGACTCGATGAACTGCGCGACCTGTCACAACAACGCAGCGCGCGGCGCCTTCAACGAGCGCACCGACTGGTCGCAGCTCGACTTCAAGATGATAGTCGATCAGTCGATGCCATATGGGGCGCACAACAACCCGCTGGACTTAGGCGACGCCACCACCCCGGTGGACGACTCCTTGACGGGCGACGAACGCCTTGCACTTGCCAACTGCTTGAAAGCCGAGTTCCAACTCGAACGCAAAGAGTTAGCCAAGTGGCTTACGGAAGTTTCCTGTCAGGAATGACGGCGGTCAGCCGACTAGCGACGCCTTGGCGGCCGCCAATTTAGTGGGCATGTCGTAGTCTTTCGGCGACAACTTGTCGGCGAGACCCATCATCAGCTGCTCTTCTTCCGCCGAAATGTTGCCGTCGGCCATGCAGAGCTTCACCATGGTGTTGAGAAAGGCTGCCTTGCCGGTATCGGAGTTGAACCGAATCTCCGGCATCTGCCCCTGCCGCGCCGAACGCACGATGGCTTCCAGGCGCGGGGGGCTGACGCCGCGCTCGCGGGCGAACTGTTGGAGCAGGGCGTATTCTGCGCGATTGGCTTTGCCGTCCGCCTTCATCACGACGGCCGCGGCCGCCAAGACGTGTTCATGGGAAATCTCACGGTCGCCCGTTTGCACCGCGCCGGCCGGGCGGCGCCCGGAGAAGAGGCGGACGTCGGCTAATAGCCAGTCTTGAGAGCCGTCGTTCAACACCACGCCGCAGGACTTGCAGGTCGCCCCGGTTTCGGTCGATTGGGGAGCGCCGCAGGCGCTACAATGGTTGCTGCTCATGCCGCGGTTGGTCGACGTGACGGCGTCGGCGCGGCGCTCCAGGATGAACTCCTGGTCGATCAACTCGCACTTGTCGTAGGCGGGCGGCAAGAGGCTGGGGAGCTGGGCTTTGACCTGCCGGCCCGACCACTTGACGCGCAGAAAGAGGCGGTCTGGTTCGGCGCCGCTGCCCGGTTCGACGTAAGTCAGCTCGAGCGCGCCGACGGCGGCGTCGGTGACGAAGGGGCGCGAGCCCGTCGCATCGGTCGGCGCAAGTTTGGTGCGACGGCTCGAAAGGAACCCCGTCGTCGCGATGCTTTCCATGGGCTTTGCCGAGCCGCGCATTTCCGCCATGCGTAAGCGCCAAAAGATCAGCGAAGCCCGGTCCTCGACGTATTGGACGTTGAAGGCCGGGTCGCGGCCCTTCAAAGCGTCGAGGCCCCCGACCGCGGTGGAGACGACGGACCCGGCGGTCGTCTGGGTGATTTCCGCCAGCACCCAGTCGTAGCTCCCGGAGTTGACGATGGCCTTGCAATGCGCGCATTCGCCGCGGTCGGTGAGGGCGATGCCGGCGCCACAGGCTGGGCAGTTGCCCGCGGCCAAGCCTTTGGCGACGGTCTTGGCGCCCCGGCGCCGTAGAAAAGACCAATACTCGGTGAAAGGCTCCGATTCGAGGCTGCCGCCGACGATCTTGCCTCCGGCCAAATCCGTGTAGTAGTCGATGGCCGAGGCGCAGATTTCGACTTGGATCGTGTCGAAGAAATCGTCCCGCAGAATCTCGATGTAGCGGACGTCTTTAACTTTGACGCTCTTGGTGATGTTGACGAAGCTGCGCATCTTGTTCATGTCGAGCAGAATTTGAAAGCGCTCTTGCACGCCGTCGGTCGTCAAATGCCGGATGCCGCCGAGGTTGCCGTCGGTCCAACGGTCTTGGACGTTGACGAACGAGTTGGCGACCCGCTGCTTGAAGGCGTTTTCGTCGAAGCTTGGGTCGGCGGCCTTCAACGCGTCGTAGGCAATTTTTAGGCGACTGAGGCGGGGCTTTTCCTCGATTTGCCGCGAAATTTCGTCGGTTCGGTCGGTATCCTTCCAGACGGTGTCGGCATTGCGGCGCATGTAGCGCCAAAGAAAGAAAAGTGCGACGTCGAACAGAATGCAAGGGATCGGATAAGTAAAGTGCAGGCGAATGTAATAGAAAATCAACTCGGCGATGAGGGCGCCCCCGCCACCGCCGCCGCTGCCGCTGCCTCCGCCACCCCCGCCCCCGCTGAAACCTCCGCCGCCTCCGGCGCGCGCCCAGGCGTCCGCCGCGAGCAGGAGTCCGAGCGTCGCGGCCAACGCCGCGAATCGTTTGAAAGAGGTGGAAGGATTTGGGCGCAAAAAAGTTTTCTCCCTGGCCAAGGCATCGGCCGAGCCTAACGGAAATTCACTCCCCAAAGATATCATCATGATATTATTGGCACCTAGATTTTCGATTTCGACCACGTGGGAGCGCGCCATGGGAATCCTCGACAAGCTGAGCCAAGAGTTCATCGACATCATCGACTGGACGCAACCGACCGACCGCGGGATTCTGGCGTTCCGTTTTCCGCGCTATCAAAACGAAATCAAAATGGGGGCCAAGCTCACTGTGCGCGAGGGCCAAGCCGCAGTGTTCATCAACGAAGGCAAGATGGCCGACGTCTTCGCCCCCGGCATGTACACGTTGACGACCCAAAACCTGCCGATTCTGTCGACACTCAGGGGTTGGAAGCACGGTTTCAATTCGCCGTACAAGGCCGAGATTTACTTCGTAAACACCGCCCAGCAACCGGACTACAAGTGGGGGACGTCCAACCCCATCATGCTGCGCGACGCCGATTTCGGCATGGTGCGGGTCCGCGGCTACGGCTCCTACGTGTTCCGCGTGTCTGATCCCGGCAAGTTCTTGAAGGAGCTCGTCGCCACCGATCCGTGCTTCGAAGACTACGAGATCGACACGCAGCTGAAGCAGGTGATCGTCGCGCGCTTTTCCGACGTACTCGGGAAGTCCGGGATTCCGGTCCTGGATCTCTGCGGCAACTACGAGAAACTGGCGCAATTCGTGCTCGACCGCATCAAACCGGATTTCGCCGCTTGGGGCCTCGACCTGGTGAAATTCTACATCGAGAACCTGTCGCTACCCGCGGAAGTCGAGGCGGCGATCGACCGCCGCGGCGCCATGGGCGCGGTCGGCGACCTGTCGAAGTACACCCAGTTCGAAGCTGCGGAGGCGATGCGTACGGCGGCCGCCAACCCCAATGGCGGCGGCCTCGCGGGCGCCGGCGTCGGTCTCGGCACCGGTTTGGCGATCTCGCAGCACATCATGGCGAGCCTCAGCCCGTCGGCGGGCGCGCCTCCGCCCATTCCCGGCGCCGCGGCGCTGGCCTTTCACGTCGCGCTCGACGGGCAGTCGAAGGGACCGTTCGACTTGGCCGCCGTCGGGCAATATGTGACGCGCGGCATGGTGACGAAAGAGACCTTGGTGTGGCGGAACGGCATGGCCGGCTGGGCCAAGGCCAGCGAGGTCGGCGAACTAGCCAGCCTCTTTGGCGCCGTGCCGCCGCCGCTGCCGAAAGCGTGACATAAAGAAAAAGGGCCGCTGATGCGGCCCTTGGACTAGGTGTAAGACTGGACTATCAACCGCCGAGGCAGTTTTGCACTTCGAGTTTTGAACTCTTCGGGCAAGTGATAATAAATTCTTCGTCTTTTCCCGGGCCGCTGGCGCAGCCGCTGTTGGTGTCGGTGTCAACGGTGGCAGAATTTCCCGTGTTCGAAATGAGCCAGGTGCAATCCCCCGCGCCTAGCGTGCGAGGGCCTTGGTCTCCGTGACCGTCTTGGTTGTTGAACGTTAGGCGCAGGCAGGTATTTTTGTTGTTTCGGCAGATGCCGGCCATTGGCCACGGACCTGAGTCTTTATCGTTACCGGTATCAACCGTAACGGTCTTTACGACCTTGCCTTTGATCAGCGCTTCGACCGTTATCGAAACGTGATCGTCGTGCAAAGTCCGAGTCACCACGCCGTCGTGGTGGGTTTGGGCGGAGTTTTCGCCGTCGTCGGCGCCGACGTCGGTGGTGTCGGCTTGGCCGTCGGTGGTGTCGATACCGCCTTTGTCCTTGCCGTCGCTGGAGTCGGCCGAGTCCACGCCGCCAGTGCCGGTGCCCGTGCCGTCGGCTCCGTCCACGTGACCGAGCGTGCCACCGTCGTTGCCGGTGCCGCCATCTTTGCCGCCGGAGTCTTTGCCGCCGGAGTCTTTGCCCCCGGTGTCGCTGCCGCCGTCGTTCAGATCCTTCTTGCCGTCGGATAGGCTCGAGCCTTTAGCGGCTCCGCCCGCGAAGTTGCTGTCGGTACAGGCGTAGGCGCCGAGCGCCAAAGCGGCGGTACAGACGGCCGTAAACATAGGTTTCGCGAGCTTTTGCATAACCGACCCCATAGGTCAGATGTTGATTGACATTGTTCTTGTCGGCGCTCTGCCCCGAAAACTTTAGTCAATTGGCCGAAATTGGCGGCTTTGTAAAATTACGGCGTCTTTTCAACAGTTTGCTGAATGGGCCTAATCAGCTGTTTTCGGCCCATTCCAGGCGTCGCCGGTCGGGATCCTGACTGGTGCCTCATCTCTTTACACTTGGCCCTGGCGCAACCACGCGAAACTCTTGAGCGCCAATTGATGCCCGCCTGGCATGTTTCCTGCTCAATGGCGTTCGACGTCCTCGCGGACTAATCCTGACGATGTGGCATTGGATGTTGTTGAGCGACAATTCGTCGCACCTGCTGAAGCGGAGTTTCCCCATGGCTAGGTTCTTGATCTCTTTGATGGCGTTGGTGTTCTCGAGTGCGGCCTTCGGTCAGTCGCATGATTACATTAATACGATGCGCTCCGGCACGCAGTCGCACGTGTTCGTGCAACAGTCGGTCGACGGCGAATACGCCAAATATTCAGTCCTTGGCTCGATGCCCGACCCGGTCACCGGCGACAAGACCAGCTATAGCGCCAAGCAGTTCTGGAAGGGCTACGGGATCGGCACGACGGTCGGCCTCGAAATCATGAAATTCGTCCAGTTCGTCGCGGGTCATACCTTCGTCAACATGCGTTACAAAGAAGATGCTCTCGAGAGCCTGAATGGCTCCCGCCTCCATGCTGGCCTGCGCTTGGTCTTCCAAGCCCCGATCGCCAACCTGGAACTCGGTTCCGGCCTCCAAGGTTCGCGCCTCGACTACCAGAAGCAACTCGAGAACGCGTCATTCTACGGTTCGGGCCTCTACTATTCGCTCGGTCTCAACTACTTCACGAGCAACGCCATCTCCTTCTACTTCGAAGCCAAGATGTCGCACGAACACTTGGTCCGCAACGGCGGCTCTTCGGTCGCCCAGTCGATCGACACCGAAGCCACCCAAATGGGCCTGGGCTTCCGGATTTGGCTCTAATTCTTTGCTCTTCCACAATCTAATCCCAGTGGTTACGGCGATTTGATAAATCGCCGTTGACCCGTTCTGGCCCTCCCTGATTAAGTATTTCCCAGTCTTTCCTTTTAGACCGAGCAAATACTATTGGGAGGTGCGATATGGTTTCGCGTTCACTATTTGCGTTGGCGGCCGTCACGGCGCTGGCGAGCGGATGTTATGTTGATCCAGCCCAAGATCGGGCGCCCCAGCCAGGCGACACCGCGACGTCGACCCACAGCGAAGATTCGACGCCCGTCGGCGAATGCAACTTCGCTATCGGTCGCGGCTGCTTCAGCGGCACCGTTACCTCGAAGAAGGAATTCTTCGTCGACGGCAAGTCGTTCTTCGACGCCGACGAGCTGGCGGCTCGTTTCAATGAATTGATCAGCGTCGACAGCCTTGGAGAGCAGCTGCAAGCTGGCCAGGGCGGCTACAAGCTCGAGCTCTTGACGCCGGTCGACAACACCAGCTTCTTCTCCGGCTTCGAGTACGATCTGACGGGCGACGCCAAGCGCGCCGGCAAGCTCCGCAACGACGGCAACTTCAACGTCAACGATCTACCGCAAGGGACGTATGACCTTCGCGTCATGAAGTCGGTGAAGTTCAAGCTCACCGCCACCGTCACGAAGGCGGCGACCGCCGCCGATCAACCGTCGACGCCGACGACCGGCAACACAACGCCGACCACCGGCAACACAACGCCGACCACCGGCGACACGACTCCGACCACCGGCGACACGACTCCGACCACTGGCAACACGACTCCGCCGACCACGCCGACGACCGTCGCCGTCGAGAAGCTCTTCTGCGGCACGCTCTATGCCGACGCTGTGGTGGAAGTCATCAAGGGCAAGAAGACGCCGCTCTTGACGCTGAACGACTACCGTCTGCACGTCACCGACAACGAGTGCGCCGCTGGCGGCAACACGACCACCTTGTCGTTGAACCCTTAGTTTAAATTCGGGACACCCACCGTAAACGAATTAAATTCGATTACGGTGGGTGTCCCGAATTAATTTTCGAAGAGGGCGAGGTAATTGGCCCATATCTGGGCCTTTGCCGTTTCTTCGCTGATGCCGCGGAGGCCGGCGAAGATCTTCACCGTGCCGGCCACCGTCGCCGGTTCGTTGCGTTCGCCCTTCACAGGCGGCAAGTACGGCGCATCCGTCTCCGTCAGCAAGCGGTCGAGCGGGAGATCGCGCAGCATCTTGCGGAACGCCTCGTTGACAGTGGCGTTCGCCGGGATGGAGAAATACCACCCGTGCGTCTCGGCGGCCGTTTGCGCGAGCTTCACTTTGCCGCCGAAGCAATGGAAGTTGACCTTCTTGGCGCCGAGCGCCGTCAGAATTTCGATCGAGCGCTGCTCGAGTTTGCGGGTGTGGATGATCACCGGCAAGTCGGCCTTCATGGCGACGTCGACCAATTCCTCGAAGACCGCCTCTTGCGCTTTGAACGTGTCTTCTCCGAGCCAGTAACCGTCGAGGCCGCACTCGCCGACGGCGGCGATGCGTCCAGCCATTGCTTCTCCTCGGATGAAGGCGATCTCCGCCTTCACGTCGAAGCGTTCGACAGGGTGGGGAAAGTCCGGCGGCAACCGGTCGTTCACCGCGTCGATCGGGTAGATGCCGAGCGCCGCCTTGATGACGGGGTCTTGCGCCAGGGCGAGGATCTCGCGGTTGGAGCGGGGCTCCAAGCCATTGACGACGATGGCTCCGAGACCCGCTGCCTTGGCGCGCGCAATCACTTCCGCTTGGTCGGCGCGGAATTTGTCGTGGGTCAGGTGGGTATGAACATCGACGTACATCTACCCCAAGGATACTGCCTCGGGCGGGCAAAAGCCCGACCTTTTGCCGTTTTGCCAAGGCGGGGGCCACGGCGAGCAGCGCGCCAGCGAGCTGTCCCTCGACTTGGTCTTCCATACGGCGACGACCATTGGGGTCGCCTCGGCGACGCATGCCGACGACCGTTCGATCGTGGCGGTTCGCCGGGTCGGCTAAAGGTGGGCGAGCCAAGCGCCCAGGTGCGTCAGGCTTTCAAGGTGGCTCGTCAACGCGCCGAGGGCCGTTTGGCGGAGCGGCGAGTCGCCGTGCGCCGAGGACCGCTAAAATCGCCAGTGCTCGGCTCATCACTCGTTACGGATCGACGCGGACGACTTTATTCGCCGCTTCGTCCGAGTACCAAAGCTTGCCGTCGGAGGCGATCGCCAAGCCGCTCAGGCCAGGAGCTCCCGTTTGAATTCGCTCCGCTTCGGCTCGTGTGTTTAGATCGTACGCGACGATTTCGCCGGTGCCGTGGAGCGCGACGAAGAGGCGGCCGTCGACCAAGGCGAGGCCGGTCGGTTGGCTCAGGTGCTCGACCAAGACTTCAATCGTGGCGCCGCGCCACTCGGAGAACTCCTCGAGGGGCTCATTGCGTTGTTGGAGGTCACGCGCCTTGGCTCCGGTACGGGTATCGAGGCGGTAAACGCGCCCGGCGCCGGTGTCGGCGACATAAAGCCAACCCGAGGCGTGGTCGAGGAAAAGGTGGCCGGGGACGCCGTCGACGCGGGTGAACGTGGCTTCGGGGTAGCGGCGAACGATGCCGTCAGAGTGGTCGTCGTGGCCTGGGCCGTGGTCATGGTTGAAATCGTAGCGGACGACGTGGCCGTTACGTCCGTCGGTGACCCAGAAGACGTTGTCGTGATCGTGGGCGATGCCCATGCAAAGCGGGCTTTGGTGCAGCATGTCGATGTGGCTGCCGAGGAGCGGGCCGTCTTGGTTGACTCGGGCGTAGACGGTCAGGTCGGCGGGCCAAAGGGTCGGTCCCATGAAGTCGTTGCCGCCGTGGCCGGCGTGGCCGCCGTTGGTCGAGTCTTGGCACGTCGCGAAGGTCATTCCACCGTGGAACGTGCGGTCGCCGAACGCGATCGACGACGGCGCCGACATGAAGTGGCTGGAGTAGCTATCGATGCGGCGGTCGGCGGTCTGCGCGTCCGTGCCGGGCTGGGTGAACATGACGGTGCCGTTGAACTGGTAATTCACCGTCCATAGTTGTTCGGGTTGGTCGGGATTGAAGGCCAAGTCGGTGGGCTGTGACAGGCCGTCGGTAGCGGTGGCCACGGTCGTGAGGACGCGGGTCGACGCCTGGCCAAACTCCGGGACGTCGGCTATGGCCGGGGCGGCGGCGAACAGGGTCGCGGCCGAAATGAGCAAAAAGGACTAGTTCATGGGGGCTCCTTGGTTCCGGACTGACTGGTTGGATGGCGGCTTTTATACGCCAGCATGACCGGCTTCGCCAACGATGTTCCCCACAAGGTCCTGATTGTTGATTTTATTGAATAAAGTATTAAAATTCTTTAAAATATCATAGAAAGAGTATAGAATGAGTCTAGCCCGGAGCCCCTCCCGGCAATCGGTCCGCTGCTTCTCCTGCTGATTCCCAAGCTGTCGCTGAAAAGGAATACCGATGACCTTCTCCCTCCGCGCCCCTTTGATCCTATCCCTCGTGGGCCTAAGCCTTTTCGCCTGCGGCAAGCAGCAGAGTTCCGCCTCGGAGCCGGACTTCGCCTACTTCCCGCCAGAAAGTTCGCACGGAGGACCGCTTGGTCGCCTCGAAGCGCTGCGCATCGGCTTTCAAACGAACTTCACCGACTTGAAAGTCTGCGTCGAGACCGGCAAGGAAAAAATCAGCGACGACCAAATCGTTTTCGAAACGAAGCTCGCCTACGCCGCTTGGCTCGGCGCCAGTGGCGCTTATTCCGAGGAAGATTGGCAGCGCTTCCAATTCGTCGGCCAAGCGAAGTGCAAGAGCGACGACGCGAGCTACGCCGGTTTCGTGATGCTCGCCGACTTGAGCAAACTCGCCGCGGGCGAAGAGCTGACCGGTCCCTTCCAAGAACAGACGATCAACTGCAAGACCAACGGCAACTGGAAAAGCTGTCAAGGCAACGGCATCACCCTCGGTTGGGGCGGTCCCGGTAGCTTGACGGCCTGGTACATCGGTTCGCCGTCGAAATGGACCAAACTCGAGACCTACCGCAGCTCGACGACGACGCTGAGCCCCTACGTTTCGTGGTTGTCCCTGCCCGAAGACATCAATCGCAGCAAAGCGGCGAACGTTACTGCCGCGAAGAAACAAGCCCTGATTGCGAGCTACGACCAACTGAAGGCCGTCCCGGCGCCGACGATGGCCGAGTTGAACGACTTCATCGCGCAACTTTCCGCGCTGCAGTTGACGACCTCCGACGACCAAGTGTTCGCGAGTTTGACGAAACAGTTCTATGCGGGCAACACGGCGACCTTGTCCCAGACCTACCGCGGCGAGCGCGGCGCGTTCAGCACGATCCTCCACGAAGTCGGTCACCAGTACGGCATGGATCACGCCCATCACCCGGGCGTCGATTCGATCACCGGCAAGTCCGGCCAAGCCACGCAGAATACGACCGGCCAATGGGTCACCGACATCGCCTCGATGGCCTACGGCTTGCCTTACCTTTACTTGACCGAAGACGACCAACTCGGCGTCCAAGCCGACGTCAAAGCCGTC
>JAYWBY010000376.1:0-4677 GCA_043781115.1 Pseudomonadota bacterium | reverse complement strand
ACAGAGTCGTGACGTCCCCAGTTTGAAGGTCGACTTCGACTGTCGTCGAGGCGCCGCCTTCGTCGTTGTCGTCGTCGGCAATCAGAACCTCAGCGACCGCGCGCCCATTGACGACCTTCGGAGTGATTGAGTAGACGATCCCATCAACCTGTGCCGAAGCGCTGGCAATGGCGTCTTCGAGCGTGACCTCGCTCAACTGCATCAGAGTCAGTTGGCCTGCCGAGCGCGCAATGTGTTCCTTGTCGTCGAAGACTTCGATGCCCGGAGTCCAAGCGGCGGCGGTCGGATCGCCCGCCAACTCTTCGAGGACATTGGCTTCGGGATCCTGGCTCAAGCCGAGCTTCGCCGTGTAAATGCTTAGGCTCAGCGCATCGCCGTCCATTTCAAACTTCGCGGAAATGGCCACGCCTTCTGCCGCTTGAGCTTGTCGGATGCCTTCAGCCAAAGAGATTTTGCTCTCTCGAAGCTTCGCAAGCAGTGGATCCGGGGCTCTGGCAGCGCCAGATGATGGTGTTGGAACGACGAGCGCAAACGAACTTAGAACGAGACTGCGAGCGACCAAAGAAGCGATACGCATAAAAACCTCCTACTGTGTTTCTTGAAGACACCTTCTTCAAAGATGACAGTAGGAGCTTCGGTGAGTCGGTGCATCTTAAGCAAATCTGAAGATTTCTTCAGGTGCGACCCGCGCGGAGGCGACGTACGATTTGGTATTGGGGCAATGATTTCAATGTGTTTTTCAAAGGAGAAATAGATGCGCACGAATCAGATCTTGAAAGCCGCCACGGTCGCTACCGGTCTCGCCTTGATGCCCGCCCGGGCTTTCGCCTTCGACTGGGCGGCCTGCAATAAGGACATCAAAAAAAGCTGCCCAAAGGCCACAGGCGATGACGCAATCTTCGAATGCCTTGAGAAGGTAGAGAAAAAGCTGTCGAAACCCTGCTACGAAGCGCACGAGAAGTTCGAGAAAGAAAAGGGCAAGGCCGACAAAGATAAAGACGAGGACAAGAAATAGGCTGTCTGGTCAACTGAACATCTTCAGAACGAGCCCGACCGCGGCTGCCGCCAGGATGAGGACGGGCTCTTGAAGGGCCGGGAGCGAGCTGCGCCAGCGCCAAACCGTTTTCAAATTCGTCGGAACTGACCCAACCGCGATCGTCGACTAGATCTTGGCGCATGTGGGAAGTGAGCACGACGGGTCCGCCGAATCCTAAGGCTCCTAGCCGAAGGAAGTAGCGAAGCAGCCCAGCCATGGACACTGGTCCGTGCTGAATTTTAGCGCTCGGGACCTTGACCTCCGCTATCAATGGCCGCCCTTACCCACGGTCTTTTGTGCATCGAGCGCTGCTTTGATGCCTTTTGCTAGTTCGACGGCCGGGCCCTTGCCCCAAAAATGCGTGAAGTAAACAGCTGGTGACTCGCCGACCATATGATTGTGAAGTGCAACAATATTAATGTTTGCTCCCCGCAGCGCTCTCAAAACGGTTTGGATCTCGCTGGCCCCCATAATGAAATCACCGTCGACCGCGGCAGCGGCGTCGCTTCCCATAAAGGCGGCCCAAGTCGTCAGTCCCATGGATCCGCCGACTTTGACGCCATGCATCGTGCCGTTTCGAGCGATTGTAAACTTTACGATGCCGTCTTTGCTGTCCGATTTGGCGCCGAGGACCTTTTCAAGTGGCGCTGCGTCAAGCTTGCCGTCCGCTACCGCGGCGCCGCCAAACCCTTGCGCCGGCTGGGCGCTATTCTTCCGCACGGCCTTGATGGCATCCCAAACGGCTTTCACCCCGGCTGCCAGCTTCTCGGGCTTGCCGTGACCGCCAATGTGCATGAAGAAGACTTTCGGCTCGTCAAACAAGAAATGATTGTGAACAGCTGTTACTTCCAATCCCTGAGCAAATGCTTCATCCATTGCCGGGTTGACCTCGTCTTGGAAAACAACCGTGTCGCCCATCATCATCGCGCCACCCTTGGTTGACGTGAAGGCCGCCCAGGAACCCACACCGGCAAACGGCCTAACGGCGACGCCGTCGACTTTTAACGGCACGTCGTCTCGGGGCCAGCTAAGCCTGACCACGCCGTCGGCTGTCACGGTAGCTTTGACTCCAGCTGCAGCCCCGATGCCCTCAGCATCGAGCCCTTTCGCGCCAGCGGAATACCCGCGGGGATCAGCGATCAAGATTCCGAATGCCAAAACCGACCACGCGAACAAGCAACGCATCGACATCTCCTCTGCTTTGCAGCTTAGGCCTTCGCCCCTCTGATGATGAATCCTGCCCCGCGGATCGTGTGGATCAGCCTGAGGCCTAAGTCTTGATCGACCTTTTTTCGAAGGCGTGCAATGTGAACATCAATGACATTGTCCAGGGAGGTAACACGTGCGGGATCGTTCCAGACCACGGCGAGCATGTCCCGCGACACGACCTGATTTTGGTGGCGGAGCAGAAATTCCAGCAGCTCGAATTCCTTCGCTGTCAGATCGAGAATCTGGTGGCTGCGTCGAACCTGCCTGGTGACCAGATCCATGTGCAGATCAGCCAAGCTTAGCGTCAGCACCTTACCGTCCCGCCCGCGCCGAAGGAGGGCCCGAATGCGCGCCACAAGCTCGCTAAAGGCGAACGGCTTCACCAAGTAGTCGTCCGCCCCAATGTCGAGCCCAGCGACGCGGTCCTCTATGGCGTCACGCGCCGTGAGCATGAGCGCTGGGATCTTGGAGCCGCTTTTGCGCAGAGCATCGAGGATTTCCAGACCAGTGCGTCCGGGCAGCATGACGTCAAGGATCAAGAGGTCAAATACTTCGGACATCGCCCGGAAGTACCCGTCTTCGCCTGTGGCCGCGATCTCCACTTGAAAGCCCTCGTTGCCGAGGCCTTCCTTGACCGCTTGAGCTGTTTTTGGCTCGTCTTCGACGACCAAGATACGCATGCCGACCTCCAACCGTCGAGATCGTACCAAACCCGGGGAATCCTGCCGTCTGAAGAAAAATTCAGGCGACGAGGGGGCTGGCGCGGGTCAGAATAGGGGCGGCCCTCGCTCTGGGAGCCGACCACTTGGCGAGATGCAATGAGGCGCAGGCTTCTGCCGAACAACGTGCGAATGAGGTTGACGCTAGGCTATGCCTTGGCTCTGTCGCTAGCTCTTAGTATCTATTCTCTTTGCCTTTTTGGTCTCTACCGCAGCAACCTCTACTCGGATCTCGATCTGAAGCTCCGGGGCCACGTCGAAGCGAGCGACGACTCGCTGGAGGCCTTGATCGGTGGCCATCCTTCGGACTCTGCCTTGGACGCTGAAGACTGGCTGACCGAGATTTGGTCGACTGCCGGCTCCCGGGTTTACACCTCGGGCATCGCCTCGGACTATCCGTTGGGGGAGCTGCGCAACGGGTGCGCCGACAGATTCTCGGCGACGAATGTCACACTCGCCGGCGGACTGAAGGTCCGCGTCCTTTGTCAGGAGTCGAGCACCCACAAAGGCTCTTACTTCATCCGGGCCGGTCGCGTCAGAGAGCGAGTGGAGGACCAGCTGCGCTCCTTCGGTGGCCTTGAGCTTTTGGGCATGCCAATCATCGTTGTCTTGTCAGCGTTGCTCGGCTATCTGTTGGCTCGACGAGCTCTGGGTCCGGTGGCGCGCTTGACCGCGGCGGCGCGGTCGATCACGGCCTCGCGTCTATCCGAGCGCTTGCCTGTCCAAAATCCCCAAGATGAGCTTGGCCAGCTTGCCGAGGCCTTCAACGGGACGTTTCAAAACCTAGAACGCTCGTTCCATCAAATGCGTCGTTTTACTTCTGATGCGTCGCACGAACTCCGCACGCCACTCACGGCCATCCGGACGATGGGCGAGGTTGCCTTGCGAACCAGGGGCTCGGGCAAAGACCCTTACGACACCATCGGAAGCATCCTTGAGGAAACGCAAAATCTACAGAATCTCTGCGAGACCTTGCTGCTCCTCTCCAGAGGCGATGCCGGACAGCTGCGCTTGACCCTAACGCCGACGGAGATGAAACCTTTGGTTGACGACATTGTCGATCTTCTAAGTGTCCTGGCGGAAGAAAAGCAGCAACATATCGAGGTGTCGGCGGAGATCGGGGTCGTGGCTGAAGTTGACAGTCAATTGATCAAGCGGGCGATCGGGAATCTGCTCGACAACGCGATTAAGTACAGCCCTCCAGGACGCTCAATCCAAGTGACGGCGGCGGACTGCGGGACTAGCGTCCAGATTTCGGTCATCGACCGGGGTCCAGGAATTCCCGAGGCGCACTTGGCGCATATATTTGAGCGTTTTTATCGCGTCGATGCGGCAAGGTCGAAAGTCGCATCGGCGGGTGGTGGAGTAGGTTTAGGACTCTCTATTGCTCAATGGGCCGTTCACCTTCACAACGGAGAAATACATGTGGCATCTCGTCCGGGAGACGGCAGCACGTTTACGATCGAACTGCCTAAAATTCAAGGTTGAACGAGGGGTCATCCTGGCGCTTGCTGTGCTCTGCTGGGACAAGCGCGCCCTCGGCAACCAGATCGTCAAAGTCAATTTCGATGATCTGAAAGTTGGCTCCGAGCTCGTTGGTTGGCAAGGCGGATTTCTCGGAGCGACAGGAACTCCCCATTGGCACGTCTCGAAGGATAAGACGGCCCCGAGTCCGCCGAATGTTCTGCGCCAAGACGGCAAGGCCGTCTATTC
>JAYWBY010000375.1:0-30653 GCA_043781115.1 Pseudomonadota bacterium | reverse complement strand
ATTCGGCCTTCGACGACAACTTGCGGGCTTCCGCCCGAAAGCACCTGTTCTCTTCCGCGGCTTTCAAAGAGTTTTCGTTGCCTCTTTACGAGAAAGCGCTGAAGCGCACCGGTCGGTCGACGACCGACATGTTGAAAGCGGGTTGGCAGGAGACCGATCTAAAAGCGTCGGTTGACGCCCTTCTCATACCGACCGTCGTTGCCGGGACCAAACCGACGCTGGAGCTGAGCGTCGTCGACAGCACCGGTCGCGTGCTCGCCGCCGCGAAGGAAGACCTCGACACCCTCGGCGACAAGACCTCGGTCGACCGCGCCGTCGCCGTCCTGGCGAAGAAGATCACCCGCGCCTTTCCCTTTGAAGGCGCCGTGTTGAGTAAAGAAGCCGACAAAGTCGTAATCAACCTCGGGCACACGCACGGGCGAGGCCTTAAGTCCGGTGACGTCATCGACGTTTTTGGCGTCCAAGCCGAAAAACTCGGGCGCAGCCAGCTTTATAAAAAGGTCGCCACACTTGTCGTCCGCGAAGTTTTGGACTCGACTGCAAAATGCTCGGTAACCAAGGTCTTGCCTCGGGCCACGGTCGAGCGCGGGGATCTGGTCGCGCTCAGGCCGCGCAAGGCGCCGGAGGGCGGCGGTGCGCAGATTCGAGTCGTCGGTGGGACGAAGACCAAAGCCACGCCGGTGTCTCAAGCCAACGTCTACTTCAACGACATCTGGATCGGCGCCACCGACGAGGCTGGTCGTCTCTACCTCGACGCCACCGGTTCGGGAACGATGCGGATCATCAAACAAGGGTTCGAGGACTACGCGAAACCTGTCACCGTCTCTACACAGAGCAAACTCGAAGCCAGCCTAAAGCGGGAGTCGGCCTACCTCCGCATCGACTCCAAACCGAGCGGCGTGGCCGTCAAGGTCGACGGCAAGGAGTTCGGCAAGACGCCGCTGGCGGCTCCGATTCCGGTGCCGACGGGCTTCGTCAAACTCGAACTGGTGTCCCCTACCGGCTTCAAACCCTACTCCCAAGTCTTGGAGTTCGACCAAGGCACGCTCGACTTGACCGGCAACAACGCCATCGCCCTGGAACAGGACTACCGTGCCCAAGCCGACAAACTGCTTAAGGCCGGCCGCAATGAGGACGCCCTCGCGCTGCTAAATCAGATTCCGAAAGAGCACAGCGACTACCTCCTCGGGAGGCACGAGGCCGGCGAGATCTATTTGACGCTCCTCGATCAACCGGCCAAGGCGGCGGAGGCCTTTGGCCTCGTAACGGCCAACGAGGCGGTGAAACAATTCGCCGACAAGCGCTTCATCGGCTCCCACATCAACGAGGGCATCGCGCTCTTCATGACAGCCGAGCGGCTCGCCCCGTCGCAACCCGAGGCGGCCAAAGCGCACTACCAAAAGGCGCTGGAAGTGCTCGACAACGTCGTGCCGCATCTGCGCTTCGTACCCGCGGACCAATACGCGGCCGCGGTCCACAACGTCGACTACCACCGCGCCCTCTGCCGCCACCGGATCTGGGCCGCGACCCAGGACCCTCGCCTCCTCGCGGAAACCGTCAAAACCTGGCGAAGTTACTTGGATGGCAGCGCGCGTTCGGTGCCGGCCGACGGCAACAGCAAGACCTACGTCGAAAACGCGGAAGTTTATTACAAGCAGGCGACGGCATCACTCAACGCCAACAAAAGCGTATCCAAACAATAGAGGACGATGTTGAAAGTTAGGTTTTCGAAAATGACGGGTTGGGGGCTCGTGGGCGCGTCGCTCGCCCTGGGCGTCGTCATGGCGGGGTGCCACGCGGAACTCTTCACCAAGACCGCGGACGAGGCAGGCTCGGGCGTCCCTCTGACCGAGTTCGCGGCCAGGGACGGACAGTATTTCCCGCCCTTCATCACCAAGTTCTTCCCCGGCGCCAGTCGGTTCGCCAAGGAATACCCGACGTTGACGCAGGCGCGGTCCGACGTGTCGATGATCGAGATCAAACAGTTGAACGCGGAGAACGCCAAGTTCAACGAAGCCAACTTGAGCTGGTCGGCCGACGGCGTCTACCTCGGCTATGAAGTGCTCCTCGACGGGTTCCGAAAGATCATGCTGAAAGACTTGGCCGGGGATTTCTCCCGCGAGCTGCAGGTGATTCCGAAGGGGCCGAATAACTTCCTCGACGGCATGGTCGTGAAGTCGGCCCAGTCCTACAACGCCGGCCTCCGTTGGTCGCGCGACTCGACGCGCTTCGCTTTCATGTCGAACGGTGGCGTCGGGGAATACAGCATTTACGTCGGAGCCGTGGGGGCCAAGGAAAAGTCGATCGCCAATAGTCCGACCAAAGACGGCTATGCCACGTGGAGTCCAGCGACTAACGAGATCGCATTTGTCTCGGGCCGGAGCGGCAACGGCGACATCTTCGTCGTGGATTTGAAGTCCAAAGAAGTGACCCAACTCTCGACGAGCAAACAGATCGACATTTTCCCGGAATGGTTCCCGGGAGGCAACCGCGTCGTCTACTCGAGCGGCGACGCCCTCAACCACGACCTCCATGTCGTCGAACGGGCGAAACGCATTGATCCTTGGACCAAACCCGTCGCCTTGACCGATTGGCAGCGGGACGATCTGCGACCTACGGTTTCTCCCGACGGTCGGTATGTGGCGTTCTACGCCGACGACGGCGGGTCCGCTGACGAAAACCGCAAATGGAATATCCTCGTCGTCCCCTTCGTCAGCGGCAAGACTTACCAGGCCGGCGAACTCGAAGGCATGGTCGTAGCGAAGGACGTCGTGATCGACTTGAACACTGGGCCGGCGTGGTCTCCTGACAGCCGCAAAATTTTTTATGTGAAACGCGATCCTTCAGTCGCCAATCCGATTTACGCCTTCGATCTCTTCACGGGTCGGAGCTACGTCTTCAAAACGAAGACGAAAATGAACCGCGACATCTTGATGTCGAAGATCGGCATCTTGAGCTTTCGCGCCCAGGTCGGAGTTTGGGACCGGGTATTCGTCGCGTTGACCAACCAAGGACTCCAACTTCAAAACGAAGACCGGCTGAAGACCAAGATCCATTATCTCAAAATGTAAACGCCGCAAGACGGGGTGCTGATATGAATGGAACGATGAAAAAACTGTGGTTGGTCTCCGGACCGGTGCTCTGGTCCCTCCTCCTGGTCCAAACGCCAGCCAAGGCCGCGGACGATCAAATGGTCTACGGCGAGACCACGCGGCTCGACACGTTTGACCCGTATACGATCCATGAGGCCTCCGGCCAACGCCTGACGGACTTGATCTTCGACTCGCTCGTCGAACTGAGTCCTGGTGGAGAATACGTCGCCGAGCTGGCTAAGAGCTGGACCGTGGACAACGGCGGCACGGACGTGACCTTCACTTTGAAGGACAACGTCTCATGGCATCCGCTTCCTGGCAGTGACGGCAAAGCCGCGACCCCGCTCTTCTCGGCCGATGACGTCGTGACCACCGTCCGGCTATTGTCGTCACCTTCGAGCGAAGTGCCGAACCGGGAGCGATTTGCCGTCGTTAAAGGCGCCGAGAAGATCGACGACCACAAAGTCGTGATCCACCTGCATCGCGCTCTCGTGGACCCCTTGCGCGTCATGATGTTTAAGATTCTGCCGGCACATTTGGTCGGGGCCGCGCCGAGCCTGAAACGCGACAGCGACTTCGCCAAGGCGCCCGTCGGTACGGGGCCCTACCAGTTCGTCAAAGCCAACAATCAGGGCGAGGTGCTGCTCTCGGCCAACTCGAAGTACTTCGCGGGCAAACCCAAGATCGAACATATCGTCATGAAGTCCTATTCGGACCAAAGCATCATGGCTCAGTCGTTGATGTTCAACTCCTTGGATTTGGTGACGTACGTCAGCCCTCGGGACTTAGGCGAGGTTTTGGGCGACAACAAGTTGAGCGTCGTGCCGTATGACGCCTTGTCGTTCTCCTTCTTCGGCATGAACACCACCCGGCCAGCTCTGAAGGACAAGCGGGTCCGTCAAGCCATCAGCCATGCGATCAACCGCCAAGAGATGCTTGAAGCCTTCTTCCAAGGCAAGGGACGTCTGATCTCAGGTCCGTTCCCGCCGACGTCCTGGGCGTACAATTTGGACGTCAAACCGCTCGATTTCGACGTGGCCCGAGCCAAAGCCCTATTGACCGCGGCCGGGTACACCGACAAGGACGGTGACGGGGTCGTCGAAAGCCCGGCCGGCAAGCCTCTGTCACTGGTGTTCGCGGTGCCGCTAGCCGGCGAGAGCGAGATGATCAAGCGCGTCGTGCTCGCTTTCCAAGGCTATCTCGAAGCAGCCGGTTTAAAGGTCGATCTGCAGTTCATGGATTGGATCGTTTGGAAAAAAAAGGTCCTCGAAGAGCATGACTACGACGTCACGATCGCTTCTTGGAGCTTCGACGACGCGAGCAACATCACCAGCCTCTTTCACAGCTCGAGCGCCAAGCCTTGGGGCAACAACTTCGTCATGTATAGCAATCCCGAGGTGGACAGTCTGTTGACCGAGGCCGATGCGACCAACGATTTCGACAAGCGCCGCGCGATCTACCACAAGTTGCACGCAATCCTCGCCGAAGAAGCGCCTTACACTTACCTTTGGACTTTGAAACAGCACGCAGCCCACAGCACTCGTTTGACCGGCGTCCGGGTCGAGCCGTTCGCCTTCTTCAAGTATATCGTCTCCTGGCAGATGGAGCCTGGACATGGCGCAAACTGAAAAAGACCAAGCGGTAGCAACCGACATCGACGACCGCCCGAAGGACTCCAAGGGCGGCAAGGTCGCCGACTACCTCGCCGCGCCTCGCAAAAAGCGCAAAAGCTACGTCTTGATGGCGCTGGGAAAGGGTGGCAACCAAGATCTCGCCGGCGGCATTGACGGGTTTCTGCGCACCAACTACAAAGGCGTGGCGATATCTGCGCCCAAAACCGCGGAAGAGCTCTACAAGAACTTCAGCCGTCAGATCGTGCTGCTCATTTTCGACGACGAGTTCATGGACCTAGACGCCGGCCTCGAGATGATCCAAGAGTTAAAAAGACGCAAGAACGCCAACTCGGTGCCGGTGCTTTTCCTGACGCGGCAGCCCGAACGGCTCATCAATTCTTACAACAAAATCCTCGCGCCCTTTCACGAGCTGGACGACTACGTAAACTACGCCAATGCCGAGATGAACCACATCTTCAGCAAGATTCGGCACGGTCTTGTGAACAACAATCGCCGCCGTAGCCGTCGCTACAAGACCGATCTCGTGCTGAAGTACTACCTGCTGAGCGACGACCAGCTGCACAATGGCCGCCTGGTCGATTTGAGCATCCACGGCGGCATGCTGAAGTCGGAGGACGGCCGCATCTTCAAGGCCGGCGACCAGTTGAAGTTACACGTTCCAGTTGCGCATGCTCTCCCTCACGGAACCGGGGACTTCTTGAAGCTCTCGGCGAAAGTGCAGCGCGTGTTCATAGACGGCACGCAGGCCGGCGTCAGTTTCGAGCATGTTTCCGAGCAACAAATGCTCAACTTGACGCGCTTTTTAACCGAAATCGTCAACGAACAAGCCTCGCGCCGCCCGACCGCCCACCAGGGCCGTTCGGCGCGTCCATGAAATCCTTGGCGCCCACCATCGAGGCTCTGGCCCGCTCAGCTGGCGTAGAGATCATGCGGTGGTACGCGATGAAGTCGGTCCCCAACGGGCTGAAGGCCGATCAAACGCCGGTGACCGCGGCCGATCTGGCGGCTCACGACATCATCGTGAAAGGCTTGGCCCGCCTTACTCCCGGCGTGCCCATCGTCTCGGAGGAGTCAGGGCTCGAGGCTACGGCGAATCTCGCGATCATCACCAACTCGGCGGAATATTGGCTGGTCGATCCGCTGGACGGAACGCGCGACTACTTAGCTCGGTCCGATGAATTCTGCACCTGCATCGCCTTGGTCCGGCACGGTCGCCCGGTGCTGGGCGTCGTGCACGCGCCGGCCACGGGGCTAAGTTACGTCGGTGAGGGCGAGGTGGCTTATCGGCTCGACGCGGGTTCACAGCGCAAAGAGTTGAAAGTTCGCGTCGCCGACCACGAGCGTTTGGTTTTCTTGGTCAGCCGCCAGCACCCAGCCGGCGAAGAGGCGAAGATTAGGGCCATCCGCCCGACCGCAAAGATCGTACGGCTCGGCAGCGCCTTGAAATACGTGCGGATCGCCGAAGGTCTTGCGGACGCGACGGTTCGGTTCACGCCGACGAGCTTGTGGGACATCGCGGCCGGCCAAGCAATTCTGGAGGCGGCGGGTGGGGTCATTGCCGATTTGACGCGGCAGAGCCTCGACTACTCCGGAGCGACGCTGTTGAATCCGGCGCTCTGCGCGGCCGGTGAGTCAGCGGTACTGGACGGCGTCGCTGATCAGCTGGTGCATGCGGTCGACTAGCTCGGCATGAAACTTGGTCGCCGCCAGTTCATTCTTGGCGTCGTCGTCCGTCCACGCTGGCGGCGGCAGTTGCTCGCTGAGGAAGTGCACGAGCTTGATCGGCCGCGGCAGCGGCGTCATGCCGATGCCGCGCGCCAAGAAGACCGGCAGGCGAAACGCCCTATAAAACCAGGCCGTCAAATGGCTGGGATAGATTTCATACAGGTCGTCGGCCTTGGGGCAAGCCGCCAGGACAATAGGCGTCTTGTGCTTCATGGCCAAACGCACGAAACCCAGGCGGCGGTCCCAGCGAATCTGGTACCGTTCCGTCGACGGTCTGAGCGCTTCCCGCATCCCGCCGGGAGCGACGGTCACGATTTCGCCGCTCTCGAGCAAATGGGCGGCGCCGTTCTGGCTGCCCTGCACGGCGCCGAAAAGTTTCGCTAACTCGCCGAGAAAGGGAATTTTGAAGAACAGGCGATCGATCAGCGGACGCGGCAAGCGCTTTAAGTCGGTGTAGATCGCCGTCATCAAGAGAATGATGTCGTAGGTCGCGAGACTATGATTGACGACGACCAAGGCCGGGCCATCGGTCGGAAGATTTTCCATGCCGATGACTTCGTGCTTGTGATAAGCGCGCGCCGCTTGAAGAAGCGGTAGCGCCGTGCGGATGATGTCTTCGTGCTCCATGATCAAGTCTTCGGCTGCTTTTGGGGAATCTTGAACCGGCCCTTGCGTGGCCGTCATATCGAGAGCTTGCCGCTGTAGACGAAGGCCCCAGGACCGGCCAGGAGCACGGGGTCCGACGCGCTGGCGTGCCTGACGTAGAGGCGGCCGCCCGGCATGTCTACGGCGACCCAATTCGACCGGTCGATGAGGCCCGAGGCGAAGGCCGCTGCCGCGATGGCACAAGCTCCGCTGCCGCAAGCCATCGTCTCGCCAGCGCCCCGTTCCCAGACGAACGCCTGAAAAGCGTCACTAACGGGATGACCGAGTTCTTGACCGGCGCGGCTGCGATCGCCGGCGGTCCATGCGACGGATTTGACCAAATGAACGTTCATGCCGTCCCACGCCGAGGACTTTTGCAAAGCAGGACCGACCTTCAACACCAGATCACGGGACGCGTGCTCGGTCGTAAGCATGATGTGCGGGTTGCCGATCTCAGCGACCGCCATGTCGTCAGTCAGCCCTGGGAGTTTTAGTTCGGCGGCAACGCGCATCACTTCTCGCTTCGCAGCCAGAGCCCAGCTGACGGCTTCTCCGAGGACTGGCACCCCCATCTCAACGGCGACGAGCGGATAAGCTCCAGTCGACTTCAGGAAGCGGCATACCATCGGCACGCCTTCGACGGCGAGCTCCACCATCTCCGGCAAATTCTTGGGGTCGCCTTTTTCCCGATGTGCCGTAAGGACACTCAGAGCGGCGCAACGCAAACCGTTGCCGCAATTCTTCGCGACCGTTCCGTCGCTATTTATGATGGTCAAAGAATAAGGCGTCAAGTCGCCGCGTTTTTTCGTCCTGAGCACCAGCACGCCGTCGGCGCCGATGCCGGCATGGCGATCGCACAGGGCTCTACCCTGGCGGCGGAGGCTATTTTCGACGATGTCGCCGTCGCTATCCGAAATCCAAACGACCGCGAAGTCGTTGAGGCAGCCGTGCCATTTTTCGAAAGCTAGAAACATCGGTGCGCCTATGGATTTTCGACCAAACGGTAGCCGCGTCCTCGGACGCTGATGAGAAACTTCGGATTGGCCGGGTCCTTTTCGAGGTAACGCCTCAGGCGCACGATGAAATTGTCGACGGTTCGCGTCTCTACGTCGCCTTTGACACCCCAAACGGTGTCGAGGAGATGCTCTCGCGACAAGACGCGCGTGGGGTTCATCATAAATTCTTTCAGGACGTCCGCTTCCATCGCCGTCAAGGAGTGGCCGCCGCTCGGCGCGTTGAGCTGCAGAAGCTCGGTGTCGAGTTCGAACGGTCCAAAGTGGAGGATGCGCGAGCTCTCTTGAACGCCGTGGAAGTACTGGGCGCGACGGACCATGCGGCGGACGCGCAGCAGCAGTTCTTTCAGGTGAAACGGCTTGGTGATGTAGTCGTCGGCCCCGGCTTCGAGCCCCTTTAACCGGTCGTCTTCCTTGCCCAGCGCCGTGAGCATCAAGATGTGCGTTTGATCGTCGCGGGTGCGGATGTGGCGCGCCACTTCGATGCCACTCAATTCGGGGAGCATTACGTCCAAGATCACCAAGTCGAACGGGCCAGCATGGTCGAATTTTTCGACGGCAATGGCACCGTCGACGGCAGGTACGACTTCATAGCCTTCGGTCTGAAGGTTGAATTGCAGGTTGAAGGCGAGGTTCGGCTCGTCTTCTACCAAAAGAATTCGTTTTTTCGCTTCAGACATCGACCACCCGTTCAGTTGGCAATGAAACGTGGAACGTCGCGCCCTTGTCTCGACCCTCGCTCTCCACCCAGACTTTGCCTCCGAGCACTCGGACGGCCGAGCGAACGATGTAGAGGCCGAGGCCGGTGCCGGGGATGGCTTTCTTTACCGCCGATTCGTTGCGGTGGAACATTTTGAAGATGCGCCGCTGGTCCTTCTTGTCGAGGCCGAAGCCCTGATCCTTGACCGACAGCAAGGTCTGGCCCCCGCGCTCGGCAACTGCGACCACGATAGCCGACTTTTTCGGCGAGTATTTGAGGGCGTTTTCGAGGAGGTTGTTCAAGACCAACGTCAACGCTGCGACTGGCACGCGGAGCTGGAGCTTCGGCGGGCAGTCGATGGTCACTCGAGCGACGACGTCGGCGTCCAGGTACGACAAACGCTCGATGATCCGGTCGATCAACGGTCTGAACTCGATGATCTTGTATTCTTCGTCGAAGCCCAAGGCGCCTCGATCCAAGCGGCCGGCGACCAAAATTTGATCGACGAGGCGGCGAAGGCGCTCGATGTCGCTGTCGATCATGCCCATCAACTTGTCGGAGGTCGGCTGATCGAGTTTGTGGGCGGCCATGGTCTCAAATGAAAGTTGGAGGCTCGCCAGCGGCGACTTGAGTTCGTGGGTGACGCTGGAGACGAAGTTTCTGTGCTGCCGCGCGGCTGCGGTCTGGCGCTGACCGAAGACGAAAAGGGTGATCGTGCCGACGAGCAAAACACCAAGAAGGACGCAGCCGACGACGAGGATCGACACGGTGACGCGGCTGTCGAAGAACTCCTTGCCGAAGCGTTGGGCCAAGGCCGCGATTTCCGCCTGGGCGCCGACGAACCAGATGACCCAGATCAACGTGATCGCCAGCCACACGATTTGCAGCGAGACGAAAATAGTAATGGGGTGGCCCATCCAACGGAGCCGCCTGAGCAGCGACATCCAGCGGATCCCTAAACGTAGTCTCGGGGTGGTTGATGCAAAGTTCATGCAGTCATTTAAGTAGGATAGCTCCCGCGCAACCACAAGGGGGAGTTCGACCGCTCAAATTTAGTATTGTTTCCGGCTAGTTACTGCGCCCCAGCACGAAGTCCAAATGCGCTTCGATGACCTGCTGCTGGTCGAAGTTGCAGTGGCCGCCCGGCTTCGACTGGTCTTTGGAGAG
Source organism: Pseudomonadota bacterium (assembly GCA_043781115.1). Lineage (GTDB taxonomy): Bacteria > Bdellovibrionota_B > Oligoflexia > Oligoflexales > CAIYRB01 > CAIYRB01. Next base: position 20,677 of record JAYWBY010000375.1, on the reverse strand, counting down.
CTGCATGCCGGAATCGCCATAGACCTTCACCGCCTGTGCATAGAGCCGGGGCCAAATGGGGTCGCCCGTGGTGATCTCGAAGTGCATGCGGAAATTCTTCTTCGTCGCTTCGTCGGGCGTGAAGGTCACGCTCGGCGGCTGCGCGCCACAGAGGAGGAAGACGCCGCCCTTGTAGTCCTGCGCGTGCCTCGGCACGAAATCGCTGGCGAGAAAGCCGCCGCCACTCGACTGGCCCGAGAACAAAACGCGCTTCTTGTCGACGTTGTATTTCGGGTAAAGGTCTTGTTGAACCAATTGATGCAGCTTGTCGGCGGCGCTTTGCTCCCCGCCTTCGTTCCAGCCGCTGCCGTTCGGCGCCAAGACGGAGACGAGGATCAAGCCTTCCTTCGCCGCGACGTCTTGCATTTGGCCGATGAACTCGCGGTAATTGCTGGCGCTGCTGCCGTGAAGAAGCACGAGAAGGCCATGGCTCTTGCCCTGCGGGGCGTTGTCTTCCGGGGCGTCGATCAGGTAGCTCAAGCCGCCGGTCGATTTGAGCTCGCTCTGGCCCTTCGCCCCTCCCGTGCCGTGAGTCAATTCGTCGACGACGACCGGAGGAACGACGGTTTTCGCCGGTTTCTTCTTCGTGCCGGTATCGTCAGGGTCCTCGTCGCCCGTCGTCTTGGACTTCTTTTTCGTCGCCGAGCTGTCGTCATCGTCGTCGTCATCGTCGCCAGTGGGCTCCGCGGCGGGATCTTGGGGTGAGCGGTGTGACACGGTGCGCGTGCAAGCGCCGCCGAGCCCTAAGGTCATCGCCAAGAGAGTCAGATTGGTGACGGAAAGCGGACGCAGCATGAAGAACTCCGGCGTTAAGACTTCTTGCGGCTCTCGGCTTGAGCCATCTTTTCCCAGGTCTCGCGGGTCACGAACGGGGGCTTGCTCAGCCACTGGCCGCCGTCGACTACGAGGATCTCGCCGGTAATGAAGGACGCGGCGCTCGAACACAAAAACACCGCCGCGTCGGCGATGTCCTGGATCTTGCCGAGGCGACGCAGGGGAATCTCGGCGGCGATCTTTTGATCGGCGCCGCCCGCCAAGCGTTTCATGCCTTCGGTGTCGCCAATCGGGCCGGGCGCGATCGTGCAGACGCGAATACCGTGCTCGCCCCACTCACAGGCGAGGTTGCGGCCGAGGGCGTCGATGCCGGCTTTCGCCGCCATGACGTGCGACTGCATCAACGTCCCTTGATAGTGCAGCGTCGCCGAGATGTTGAGGATGACGCCGGTCTTGGCGCTCTTCAGCGCCTCGAAGGCGGCGCGCGATAGGTTGAACGTGCCCATTAAATCGATGTCGATCACGGTCTTGAAGCCGTTGGTCGAAAGCTTGTCGGTCGGACAGAGAAAATTGCCCGCGGCGCCGTTGACCAAGATGTCGAGGCTGCCGAACGTGTCGCGCGCCGTGGCGACCGCCTTTTCGGCCGAGGCGTAGTCGCGGACGTCACCGGCGAAACACTCGACCTTGACGCCTAATTTCTCGAGCTTGGCTTTCGCCTCGTTCAGGACTTCGATGCGTCGGCCCATCAACACCAAATTGGATCCGTGACGACCGAGGGCCTCGGCGATGCCGTAGCAAATGCCACTGCCCCCGCCGGTAATCAGGGCCGTCTTGCCGCGCAATAGGTCGAGGCGAAAGGGCGATTCGGAAGTCGGCATTGGGAGCCTTTAGTGGAAGACGTGCACGGTCAATTTTGGGTTGTCCAAGTCGGACTTCAGGCGCAGCGCGGCGTTCAAGAGTGAGTTGAGGCCGTAGGCGCCGGTCAGAAGATAGTAGTCGCGCGTCGGCGCAAGCTCGATTGCTTCCGCCAAGACCGAGAGCAAGAGGTCGATGGCCTTTGGCGCTTCGATGAGCTCGGGCGCGATGTAGAATCCGGCGCAGTCCGGCGACCACGAACGCACGGTCGACACTAGGTCGTGAATCCACTGGGCGCGGTCGATCAGCGACTCGTCGGGCAACGGCAAGAGGTAGACGTAACGCGGTGGGTTGACGCTGGTGTCGGAGAGCATGAGCGGGCCGCCGTCGACGACGCCGTCGGTCGCGGCCTGGGTCAGCAAGGCGCCGATGCTCGTAAGATCCATGAGCTTCGCCGGTGCTTGCTTACCCTCCGGGGCGAGTCCGACCCAAAAGCTGCAGGGCGCCTCGAGCTCGGTCGCCACCAGGTGAAGGCTGACGAGGCGAACTTTGGGCAGATTGATCTCCGGGCCGACGCCCTCGGAAGCCAAGGGCACGAGACCTGGTTGGGGCGAAGCCGCCGACACTGGGGTCGAACGCGGGTCCATACTGCTGATCCTTTAGGCTAATCTAGGATCAGCGTACCCCACTCCATAGAGTCCGGCCATATCAAAACTAAGCGTATCATTCTAAGAAGATAGCGACGTCTTCGGCTTCGGTAACGAGTGCACGATCTTGTCTAAAAGACCGTTCACGAATCGCCCAGAATCCTGTGTCCCGTATTTCTTCGCGAGGTCGATGGCTTCATTCAACACCACGCGTTGCGGTGTGTCGGAATTGAGCAGCTCATAGATCGCGAGGCGCATGACGTTGCGGTCGATGAGCGACATGCGGCTAAGCTTCCAGTTGGCCGAGACCTCTTGAATGCGGAGGTCGAGGTCGTTCGAATGCTCGAGCGTGCCGCGCGTCAATTCGCGGACGATCGCGACGAGCGTCGGATTCACCTGAAAATGCTCGATGAACGCCTGGAAGTGGCTGTCGGAAAAGTGAAAGAGCTTCTCCGACTCACATTGATAAAGAAATTGTACGGCGAATTCCCGGGCCTCTGACTTGGGGTTGCGGGTCACCGGCGCACCATCTCGTCGAGGCGGGTAACCGCTTTGGCCGTGGCAAGTGCCGCACGCGCGGCGTCCGCGCCTTTGTTCCCGCTTTTGATGCCGCAGCGGCTCAGGGCTTGCTCGACGGTGTCGGTCGTCAAAACCCCGAAAATCACGGGCACGCCGGTCTCGATCGCCACCTGCTGAATGCCGGCGGCGGCTTGGCCCGCGACGTAGTCGAAGTGCGGCGTGTCGCCGCGAATGACTGCGCCGAGGCATACGACCGCGCCATAAGCGTGGCTCCGGGCCGCCTTCGCCGCGATCATCGGCAGCTCGAAGGCGCCAGGAACCCAGAGGAGATCGACGTCCTGAGCGCTGATGCCGCTCTCACTGAACGCTTCCTTCGCTCCGTCCACCAGTGCTTTGCTGATCAGATCGTTGAACTTGCTAGCAACGATCAAGAATCGTTGAGCCATAGCGTGCCTCATCAAGAAAAATAGCGAAATTAGGTTTGCAGGCGAATTTCTTTGGTGTCCACGACTTCGAGGTCGAAGCCGCCTAAGCCCTTGAGGGGCGTCGGGTTGGACATGTGCACGCGCATTCGACGTACGCCGAGGTGGCGCAAGATCTGGGCGCCGATGCCGAGCATGCGCGGGTCCATCTCGACCCAAGGCGCTTTTTGCTTCGCCGCGACCTTGCCGGTGAGCGCTTCGAAGTCGTCGACGAACGACGCCTGCGTTTCGGCGTGCGTCAAGTAAAGGAACACGCCGGCCTTGGCGTCCTTCAGCATTTCCAGACCGTATTCGACGCGACAGCGCCCGCCCGTGACCGGATGGGAGAAGACGTCGGTAAGCGGCCTTTGACGATGGACGCGAACGTCGACCACTTCTTCGTCGAAGTGCTCGCCTTTTATCAGCGCGAGGTGGGCAAGCTCATCAATCTGGCTCTTGAAGAGCACGGCGCGGAAAGTCCCGAACTCGGTCTCGACTTGGCGTTCGTCGCGCTGTTCGATCAAAGACTCGCGAAGCAGCCGGTACGTAATGAGATCGGCGATCGTCACGATCGGGATCTGATGTTTGGCGGAAAAGCGCTCGAGGTCGGTGACGCGCGCCATCGAGCCGTCGTCGTTCATGATTTCGCAGATGACCGCGGCAGGATAGAGGCCGGCGAGGCGCGCCAAGTCGGCGGAACCTTCGGTGTGGCCGGCGCGTTGGAGAACGCCGCCGGCGCGGGCTTTTATCGGGAAGATGTGGCCGGGGACGACGATATCGTCAGGCGTCGAGCGCGGGTCGACGGCAACTCGAACGGTGTGAGCACGGTCAGCGGCGGAAATGCCGGTCGACACGCCTTCGCGCGCTTCGATACTCACGGTGAAGGCGGTCGTCTTCGTTCCGTCGCGTTTGGTCGAGTCTTCCATCATCGGAAGCTTCAGACGATCGACGGCCGCCTGGTCGAGACTCAGGCAAATGAGACCGCGGGCTTCCTTGGTCATGAAGTTGATTTTCTCAGGATTGACGTGGGCCGCGGCAAACACGAGGTCGCCTTCGTTCTCACGGTCCTCGTCGTCGACCATAATCACCATGCCGCCGTTCTTAACGGCTTCAATGGCTTTGAGCACTCGGTTGAGTGCGACGTCCTGAGTTGTCATAGAGCGGGCTCCGGATTGCGGGCGGGCCGAAACATAGCAGGAAGCGCCGCGCAGATCCAGCGGTAATAGTCTAATAGTTACTTGCTGATGCAGTAGAGCCGGTAGGCCTTGTCGCAGCTGCCCTCGGACTCCGCCTGCCAGGCCTCGTTCGAGGGGTTGCCCACGACCCCCATAGCAGCGGTGTCCGAGCTCCCCCAGGAACCGCAGGTCTTACCGGCGCTTCGTAGCCCTTCGCTGGTCGAGCCCGTCCAAACACGCAGGGCGTTGCTCGCGGCGTCGCCGTTGGATACCTGGAGCTTGCCGTCGAAGCCCGGAGTCGAAAAGAGCGTCGATCCGTCCTCGACCATGATCTCTTCCGCGACGTTGCGAATGGGTCCGTTGAGTTTCAGGACGTCGCGGGCGTCATGCTCATCGTCCGACACCAATGCCGAGAACCGGTAGATCGCCAATTTGACGATCTTCTGGGCGTCGATCGAGCAGCGCAAACTGGCGCCGGCGGCGGAGTTGAAGTCCTTGCCCGGGATGACTTCGTCCTGAGTGACGAAGAGGATGTGGCCGTCGACTTTCTTGAACGACGTGATGGAGTCGCCGGGCTTCGGCACTTTGAAGGCATTTTCCTTCTCATCCCGATCGGTCAGATCCTCTGGATCGTAGACGATCAAGCCGCCGTTTTTCAAGATTGCGAGGTCGTCACCGTAGTGAGCTTGCACCTGGATCCGGGTGACGCCGGCAAATTTAGCGGTCCCAAGATTGAAGAAGACGTGCCAGGGACTCTCTTCCACGGGGTTGACGAGGGCCGGACGCCGAGCGATCGTGCCGTCGGGAAGGAAGACGTCGACTTCGTAGATGACGAGGTTGCTCTCGACCTTGCGCTTCTCGCTCTTGCTTATGACAGTGCAGCCGAATGTCTCCAGGTTTTCGCCTTGAAGTTCGGCTGGCGCGAGGACGGTCGGGCCACACCCGACAAGAAAGGCGGAACTCAAAGCCAAGAGCTCGCGATTCTTCTCGCCATCGTCGACTTTGGCCTTCAGGCCGAGACGACGCAACGTTCCGACGCCGCAGCCGGAAAGCAGCAGCGCTAGTACCGTCAAAAACTTTAGGCTTCGTCCCATAAACGCCAACTCCCTCAAGGGGCATCGGACGTTAGCGACGCGACTTGACCGGAACTTGGCTGCTTCGGCTCAGCGCGCCAAATCCGCCAATCATTTCCGCAGAAAATGGCACCCCCTTCCGGACTAGCACGATGCCCGCACCCCTTAAAAAATGCTGCTGATCTTGGGCATCGTCTTCGAGGCGCAACAAAACAGCTACGAGCAACGCCTCGGCCGCGACGTGCGTGAGTCGATCAGCGCCGTCATCGCCAAGATCGATTTTCGGGGGCTGGGCCGTCAGGAATACCTCCAGCGGCTGGTCGTCTTACGCGACCAGATCGAACAGCAGCCTCACGTGAAATATGCCTATGCCCTCGACCCGAACGGCGGACTGCTCTTAGCCTTGAAGGCTCCCGTCGACTCCGGCTCGACGACGAAAAATGGCTTCGCCTATCCATGGGAGCCCGTGCTCGCGTCGACCGACATGGCGCCGACGTTCACCGCGAAGAAGAGTCTGCTCGCCGCCCTGCCTCAACGCGTCAAACCGTATGAGCGACTGATGCTACTCGGCGTGCCACTCGGCTGCGGCGCCTTGGCCGAGTGTCCCGAGTTCCGCGTCGCCATCACCACGGCGGCGCTCGCCGAGTCCCTCGAACGTCTGCGGGTTTCGCTCCTCCTGTCCGCCCTCCTCATTCCCTTGTCGACGGGGCTGGTGGTCTTCTTCACGATTCGCCGCTTCCTCCTGCCGCTGCGCGAGATCTCCGAGAGCATGCGGGGGCTGGCGTCGCAGGCCAGCGAACTCAGCGCGGCCAACGAGTGGACCCCGGGGGCGCTACCAGGACGAGCCGACGACCTGAACGAGACCCGCTTTTTTCGCGAATCGCTGCAGCAGTTCACGGCCGCCATGAACAGCGCGGCCGAGCTGAAGAACGAGCTGACCACCAACCGCTCGCTCTCGGATCTGGCGCGACAGGTCGCACACGACATCCGTTCGCCCCTGGCGGCGCTCGACTCCGTCGTCGGTCGCCTTGACGGGCTCACGCCGGACAAGGAAAAGATCGTTCAAGGCGCCGTCGGCCGAATCCGCGACATCGCTAACGGGCTCCTGAAGAACCAACCGACCGTCAAAGCCTCGGGGCCCGTCGACACTCCGGCCTCCACCGAGGCCTACCTCCTGCAGCGCTTGATCGGCGGCCTGTTGTCGGAGAAACGCCAGCAGTTCCGCGAAAAGTCCAAGGTGCGTTTCCTCGAAGAATACGACGAGTCGAGCTACGGCATCTACGTCGGCGTCGACGCGGTCGAGCTGGCGCGCGTCCTCTCCAACTTGATCAACAACGCCGTCGAAGCCACCGCCAGCGGCGGCTGGGTCAAGATCCGGCTGCAAAACGCCCGCGACTCGGTCTTGCTCGTCATCGAAGATAACGGCCGCGGCATTCCGCAGGACGTCTTGCCGAAAGTCTTCAGCCAAGGCTTCAGCTTCGGCAAGGACAGCGGCTCCGGCCTCGGTCTCTATCACGCGCGCAACATGATCGAATCGTGGGGCGGCACCATTCAGATCACTTCGAAAGCGAAGCTAGGGACCTCGATCAAGATCGAGTTGCCCTTGGCGGCGCCGCCTTCGTGGCTGCCGTCGGAGCTGGTGCTCGTCTCCGGGACGACGCTGGTGATCTGCGACGACGATCAGTCGATCCACGACCTTTGGCAGGTCAGATTGAGCGGCGAGAACGCCGGCAACGTCGCCCAAGGGATTGAAGTCCGCAATTTCAAGGACAGCGAATCGTGCGTGCTCTGGTACCGAAGCGCTCAATGCACGAACTCGCCAAAACTCTTTCTGATCGACTTTGACATCCGGAGCAGCGAGCTCAACGGCGAACAGCTGATCGATGAACTCGGCATCGCCGGGCAATCCTGGTTGGTGACGAGTCACAGCGAAGATCGGCAGTTGCAAGAGAGCTGTGAAAAGTTGGGGGTCGCGCTCTTGCCAAAGGAGTTGGTAGCCATCGTGCCGATTCGCCGTTTGGCGCTTCCTAAGCGGATCGACGCGGTTTTGATCGACGATGACGCGTGGATTCGCGACTCCTGGACCGACTCCTTGCGTCGCGCCGGGGGATCGCTATTGGCCTGTGCCGGTCGATCCGAATTCTTCGCCGCCGAGAGTGCAATCGCCAAGACGACGCCGATCTTCATTGACTACCATCTCAGGCGCGACAACGGCGGTTCGCTCGGTGAAAAGCTGCATTCCCTCGGCTTTTCCGAACTCTACGTCGCCACCGGCTCGCCGGCGTCGGACCTGCCGCCCATGCCCTGGGCCAAGGCGATCATCGGCAAAGACGTCCCTGCCTGGTTAGCCAAGCGGTTCGGGTGAGCAAGCCCGTTTGCACAAGCCACGATCTTCATACCCTTGGGTTGAAGATCGGCAGGCCCAAGCGCTCGACAAATTTGCCGATCGCGTCGACCTCGACGTTGACGTGCTGTCCCTCGGTCAGCGACTTGAAAGAGGTCAGGCTGACGGTCGTCGGGATGAGGGTCAGGCTGAGCATCGTGGCTTGATCTTGGTCTGCCAATTCGTTGACCGTCAGGCTGATGCCGTCGAGGCAAATGGAGCCCTTGCGGATGACGTAACGACCGAGCTCGTGGGGGATCGAGAGAATGAGCTCCCAGCCGTCGGTCTTCTTCAAGATGCGTTCGACGACGGCGATGCCGTCGACGTGGCCGGACACGAGGTGGCCGCCCAGGCGGTCGCCGAGCTTCATCGCCCGCTCGAGGTTCACCTCTTTGCCCTCGATCAGCTCGTCTAGGCTCGTCCGGGCCAAGGTCTCGCGGCTGACGTCGAAAGCAAGCATCTGCACTTTGTTGCTCGTCACCGTCAGGCAACAACCGTTGACCGCGACGCTGTCGCCGGGCCGCGTGTCGAAACCCTTGCCTGGATCCAAAATGAGCTGGGTGATTCCACCCATCAAGCTGGAGGCCCCGGCCGGCGGGGTTGTCAGGGAGAGGACTTTGCCTGTGCGCTCGACTATGCCTGTGAACATGCGTGCGTCAGGTCTTGCTCAAGCTGTGGATTTCGGTCATGAACTCGCTCGGATCCTTAAAATCCTTGTAGACCGAGGCGAAGCGCACGTAGGCGACCTTGTCCAAGCCGTGAAGGCTGTCCATGATCAGGTCGCCGATCTTTTGGCTGGCAACCGTTCGCTCGCCGGACTCCTGGATCGCCTTTTCCATGCGGGCAATGAGGGCGTCGATCTGGTCGTAATTGATCGGCCGCTTCTGGCAAGCGATCTGCACGGATCGAAAGAGCTTTTCTCTTAAATACGGCTCGATCCGCCCGTCCTTCTTGATGATCGAGAAGACGAAGAGCTCTTCCTTCTCGTAGGTCGTGAAGCGGTGGTTACACGCAACGCAGCTGCGGCGACGACGGACGCTCCGACCGCCTTCGCTGAGGCGGCTCTCCAGCACCTTCGTGTCCTCGAATCCGCAGACGGGGCACTTCATTTGTGCCACCCCGGGTAAAGCGGGAATTGCTTGGCGAGTTGCATGACGTCGCCCCGGATCTTGGTAAGCCGCGCGTCGTCGTTGATGTTTTGGAAAGCGTCGCGAATCCAGCCCGCGATCTTGCCCATCTCGGCCTTCCGCATGCCGCGGGTGGTGACCGCGGGAGTGCCGATCCGGACACCGCTAGTGACGAAGGGGCTGCGTTTCTCGTTCGGCACGGTGTTCTTATTCACCGTGATCGCGATCTTGCCTAGCGCGTCCTCAAGCTGCTTACCGCTGACGTCGGTGGCGCCGAGGTTCAGCAGCATCAAGTGGTTGTCCGTGCCGCCCGAAACGAGTTTGAACCCGGATTCCACTAGGCGTTCGGCCAAGAACTCAGCGTTGCGTACGACCTCGAGTTGGTACTCTTTGAACGATGGCTGGAGCGCCTCTTGGAAGCAAACGGCCTTGGCCGCGATGATGTGTTCCAGTGGTCCACCTTGGGTGCCAGGGAAGACGGCCTTGTTGATCTCTTTCGACAGATTTTCGTCGTTCCACAGAATGATGCCGCCGCGCGGGCCACGCAGCGTCTTGTGGGTCGTCGACGTCACGACGTGGGCGTGGGGGATCGGGCTGGCGTGCAGATCGGCCGCGACGAGGCCGGCGATGTGCGCCATGTCCACCATCAAGTAAGCGCCCACTTCGTCGGCGATCTCGCGGAAAGCCTCGAAATTTAGAGCCCGCGGATAGGCGCTGGCCCCGGCGATGATCATCTTCGGGCGGATTTCCTTCGCCTTCCTGCGGACGTCCTCGAAGTCGATCAGGTCGGTGTCGGGCTGGAGCGTGTAAAAATGCGAATCATAGAGTAGGCCGGAGAAGTTGACCTTCGACCCGTGCGTCAAATGGCCGCCGTGCGAAAGATCCAGACCGAGCACGCGGTCTCCGGGCTTGCAGAGCGACAAGTAGACTGCGGCATTTGCCTGGGCGCCCGAATGCGGCTGGACGTTGGCGAAGCGCGCACCGAATAACTTCGTGACCCGCTGAATCGCCAGCGTCTCGACTTGGTCGACGATCTCGCAGCCGCCGTAATAGCGTTTACCGGGCAAACCTTCGGCGTACTTGTTGCTCAAGATGTTGCCCATACAGGCAATCACCTCGGCGGAAGCGAAGTTCTCCGACGCGATCAACTCCAGGCCTTCTTGCTGGCGACCAAGCTCCGCCTCGATCAAGCGGAAGACTTCCGGGTCCTTGGCGGCCAGTACGTCCCAGGGTTTGAAGGTCAAAGGGCTACCTCGCGAAGTGCATCTGTTTCTCGATTTCACGGATCTTGTCGAGGCGGGCCTTGTGGCGGTTGCCCTCGAAAGGCGTGTCGAGCCAAATATTCACTAGCTCGGCGGCGCGGTGATGATTTAGCACCCGCGCGCCGAGACAGACGATGTTGGCGTCGTTGTGAGCCCGGCTCATTCGAGCCGTGAACTCGTCGGTCACCGAAGCCGCTCGTACGCCCGGGAACTTGTTCGCCGTGATGCACATGCCGATGCCGGTGCCGCAGATTAGAACGCCCCGATCGAGCTTGCCCGCCGAGACGTCGGAAGCCAAAATGGCCGCGTAGTCCGGATAGTCCACCGACTTGTCGGAGCCTACCGCTACGCCGTAGTCGATCACCTCATAGTTTTTGAGGCGAACGAAATCGGCGATAAGCTGCTTCAGCTCTTTGCCTGCATGGTCTGAAGCGATGCCAATCTTGGATGCCATTGTCGCTTTCCTCGCTCAAAGGGGGAGCGGGCGCGCGTTAAGCGTCTTCCGCTTTCTTGATGAAGGACACCGCGTCGTCGACCGTGCGGATGTTCTCGGCTTCTTCGTCGGGGATGTCGACGCCGAAGGCTTCTTCCATCGCCATGACGAGTTCGACGATATCGAGGGAGTCGGCACCGAGGTCTTCGATGAATTTGGCTTTGCCGATGACCGAGCTCTCTTCCACGCCCAGTTGATTGACCACGATTTGTTTGACTTTTTCCTCGACGGAAAGCGACATCTCACATCCTCCAAAAGACGGTTCCGGTTGTTCACGGTAATTAACGCAGCGGCTATAAAAAAGCAGAATCTTCGCGCTTTTGCAAGCCGAATCGCCGCTAGCCGACCGCCCGTTTGTAGGCGGCATCTGCCCGGAAATCAACGTTTTTCTGCGCCCTAAAGGACGAGTTTGCCGGACATGATGTAGGTGTCGCTTTCGGCCCGGACTTTTTGAATAGAAGTGTCACCGTTGCGTATCTGCGCCTCGCCGGTGCCGCGCTGCCGCACGAAGCCAGCCTGGCCATGGAGGCTCCCGATATTCCAGCCGAGTCCGCCGCTCTCGCCGACGAAATCGAGGTGGACGGGTTGGCCCGAGTAGGCCGGGTCCGGGGCGCGGTACATGGAATTGTTGGTGAAATAGCCGACCATCAGGTCGACATAACCAGCGCTGAAGTCCATCCCGGCGCTGTAGTTCGGCGTGGTGTGCAGATCGAAGCCACCCCGGTCTTTATATTGGCTTTTTACGCCCTCGTGGACCAGCACTTCGCCGCTCAAAGTAAAGACGTTCCCCGGGTGCCAAGCGGCGCCAAAGCTGTAGGTGGTCGGGTTCAACTCGTTTAGGGCTTTGTGTTTGATTCGGGTGTTGGTCACCGTCGGGATGACGTTGCCGTTGGCATCTTTTTGGGTCGACGTCGGGTCGTATTGGACTTCGTCGATCAGGAGAGTTGAGCGGTTGCTGAGCGCCATCGCCGTCTTCACTGAGGCGCCGAGCGAATAGTCGGTGTCGCGCCACATCAGGCCCTGCACTCCGGCAAGGCCAGTATTCAAGGTCTTCAGCGTGTCGTTGATCGAGATGATGCCGCCACCATTTAGTTGCAGCAGCTCGTTGGTCGAGAACTCGATGTTCCGCTGATAGTAAAAGAGCGAGCTGCCGAGGGAGAGTCGGTCGCCGAGCTTCAGCGCGGCGCTGCCGCCGACCCAGTAGTAAGTACTGGCCTCTTGGTACGTACGGCTGTAGGAGTTCGGCCCGCCGGGCGAAGTCGAAATGTCGGCGAACCGGTTCTGTTGGTAAATGTTGCGCGCGTCGAGCGTCATGTAGGAGTAGGCCATTGTCAGACGGCTGAAACGGGTCGTGGCGCCGATGAAGTTCGGGAAGATCAACTCCGAGTGCTCGCGGAACGGCTCGTCCTTGACCGTGTTCTCGTACTCGATATCGGCGACTTGGTAAGCCGACGCGGAAAAGTCGATGCTGTTTTCTTTGATAAAGGCGAGGCCGGCGGGATTGTAGTAGCTCGCCGAGGTGTCGTCGGACAACGCGACGAAGGCGCCGCCCATCAACGCGCCGCGCCCTCCGGGGAGCGTGTTGCGCTGATTGGCGAGCGATAGGAACGCGTCGCCGCGCGCTTCGCCGCCGCAAACCAACGCCACGCTCAGACCGAGCGCCGCCCAAGATTTTGCGCAAACATCCATATCCCGAATATCGGAAATATGGGCCGGGCCTTAAGGCCGGGGAGCGCGGCCAATTAGCACCGCGGCGAGCGCCAAGGCCGTCAAGACGGTCCCGCCGACTAAGCCGGCTGCCAAAGCCGGGTCCAAAGACCGGCTCAATGCCGAAAAAGCCGCCCAAAGCAGCGCTAAAACCGAGCCGATCACCAATCCAGCGACCAAATCTCGGGCCAAAAGGCCCTTAACAACGGTGCCTTTGATTCGCGCGACGACACCTTTTGCTTTTGCGGTCGTGCCTGACAGGCGGCTAGAGAAATCCGCTTGTTGGCTGGCCAGCGACCCGAGGGTCTTGGCCAAGTCGCCTACGACCGCAGAATCTTTCCCAAGAGGAGCCCCAGACCGAGGGCGCCGGCGATGTATAAATACGGGTTGGCCCGCACGCTTTTGTCGAGTTGCCCGATGATTTGTTCGCTGTCCTTGGTGAGGCCGCCGAGCTTGTCCTGCAGGGTTTTCAACTGATCGTTCAGCGCCGAAACGGCGTCGCTGCTGAGCTCTTCGGCCTTGGCTTTGCCCACAGCTTTGAGCTTCGCCGACAAAGCCGACAGGTCCTGCATCATCTTCTCCGCATCGGCTTCGATGGCCTGAACGCGGTCCTTGTTTGGTCCCGGGCTGGGTCCCGTGTTCGTAGTCATGCTTTGGTCCTCACAATGACTCTGGCTTAGATCCACTGACCTAGCCTATCGTGAAAGGCCAGGGAAGCTTGTTCTTCTTGATCGGCAGGTAATGGCAAACACGTTAGAAATCCGCCCGATGCGCCTCGACGCCCCCCTCGTCGTGGCATCCGACGTCCACCTGAAACGGCCCGGCGACGAGCGCGCCCAGCTGCTACTCGACGTCATCGAACGGATCGGCAACGTTGAGTATTTCGTTTTGAATGGTGACATCTTCGACTTTTGCCTTGGTGACAGCGCCTATTTTAGGAAGAAGTTCCAAGGTCTCGGCGAGGCTCTGGCGCGGTTGACGGCGCGCGGAGTGAAAACGCTCTTCCTCGAGGGCAACCACGAGTTCCACATGCGCCGCATGGGCTGGGCGGGCGTCGAAATTGTGACGGAACCTTTCTACGTAGTGACGCTCGCCAGCGGCGCGAAGATCAAAATCGGTCACGGCGATCTCATTACAAACGAGAAATTATACCGGGCCTTTCGAGGCTTAGTTAAATCGCGCTACGCGAATTGGGGAGCCCAGCTTCTTCCGGGATCTTGGCTGGATAGCTACGCTTTGAAACATGCGTCTCTTTCTCGAGCGCAAGACAAATACCGCAAGCTCGACCATGCGCGCATCCTCGCGGCGTTCAACGACTGGCTCGGCGACGGCAGTTACGATCATGGCATCATTGGTCATTTCCACGTTCCTTATGCGGAAAAACGCGCCACGCACGACGGTTTAATGGTGAGCGTCGATAGCTGGGATTTACCAAATCTCTTGATTTTTAAAGACCAGCGCTTTCAGCGCGTCTTCCTCCACCAACGCGGCGCCCCGTTCGCGTTCGAACCCGCCGAATCGATCTTTCGCAGCAAGTGAGGGCACGTCTAGAGTAGCGTGCGCTCGAAATTCGCCGAGTGTGACGTACCAATCGCTTCGCCGCGAACGACCGCGGCGAGGACGCTTTGAACGCCACTCTCGTCGTACTCGCGCGTCAGGAAATCGACGCGCATGTTGCTCAAGCCCAGGGCGAGCAGTTCGGTTTGCTTTGCCGACAAGCTGTAGGCGTCCTTGCCGTAGACGATCGACTTGCAGCTTTCGTGCGCCACGAAGAAGCGCTCGCCTTTGGGATTTTCGATCTCGAGGGTGCGGTAGCCGCAGACCTTCGCCGTCGGGCAGCCCTTGTGAAGCGCCGTCAGCGAGCAGGCTTCGGCGATGAAAAGCGGCGTATCTTTGTAGACGATCACCTGCAGGGCTTGCCGCGCGGCTTCTGGCAAGCGAGCGACGTGGGCCGCGAGGTTTCTCGCGTCGTCTTCGATCGATAGGCAGACGGTGGCGAGCCCAAGTTCACGCCAGAGCGCCGACGTGCAGGAGTTCAAGGAATATAGGGTGAAGTCGCTGCTCAAGCTCTTGGCCCGGCCAGCCAAGCCCCAGTCGCGCAATAGTTTCAATGCCCCGATGTTGCCGATTTCGTAGTCCGCGATGCCTTCGTCGGCCGCCGCGGCGAACCAGCGCTTCAGCAGCGGCTCGTCCCAGGCGCGGATGACCGTCGGGAAGGCCAGACGCACGAGCGTGCCCGAGCGCGCCGTAAGGTCCTTCAATGCCGTGCCCAGCGCTTGGGGATTCAGATCAGCGAGCGACGAGCGTTTCGGCTCGAAGACAAGTTCGGCGAGATTTAGGCCCGCATTGGCGTTGGCGAACGAGACGGCGTGCTCGAGCGTCTCCAGACGATCGGATTTGACGACGAAGCGACGCTCGTTCATCGCGCGGGCCTTGAGCGGCGATGGGCTCGGCGCGTCGATTTTCTCCAGCGCCCGTTCGAGACGGGCCGCCAAGAATTCGTCGAAGGAGCGTTCGAGTGACAAGCCGAGGAGCTGCTTCAACGCCTTCAGCTTCGCCCTCGGCACGAACCAGTCGCCAGGTCCGTTGAACTCGACCGTGGTCGCCAGGAATCCGAGCTCGCCAAAGACGCCGAAGACTTGGTGGACGTCGGCCGCAAGCGTCGACGGGCCGCGGGCCGGGAGGAGGTCGATCGTCAATTCGGCGGACGCGATGGCGACGCCGAATTTCCTCGCTTCGAGCAGGAGGCGCAAGCGGTCGCCCGCTGGTTGAATGCTGCAGCCGATCTCGATCAGGCGAACGGGTTTCATCTTGGCGTCGGCCGGCGGATTGGTGAGGGCGGTGACGCGGCGCTTCAAGTCCGCCGAGCGAACTTTGTGCACCAAGTCTCCGACCACCGGCAACGTCGTCGTGCCCTCTGGGAGATCGATTTCGACGAGTTCGCCGGCGCGTGCCTCGGTAGCTCTCTGGCCGCCGACGCGCAGGTCACGGAGCGAGAATTCGAGGCGGTCGTTCTCCCACTTGCGGCGGTTGCAGGCGGCGCTGTTGGTCGTCTCGACGACGCGAAGGCCGTCGAAGCGCTCGATCGCGCATTCGGTCTTCAAAGTGATCCGCGAGCCTTGCACGGCGCTGACGGTGCCAAGCGGCAGACCGAGGTGTGTCGGGTTCTCGAGGTCGATGACGTTTTCGTGGTAGCGGCCGCGGAGGAAGAGCGACGTTCGCTGACGGTGGAACGACAAGGCCAGGTCGCGTTGAACGTCGCTGTCGGGATCGTTGAGATGGCGCACGGCCTCGGTAGGCGCGTCTTGGCGCAGGGTTGGAAAGCCGTACAGGTCGTCCAGGCGTTTCCTGTAAAGGGTCACGGTAGAGGCGACGTATTGCGCGTCCTTTTTCCGGCCTTCAATTTTCAATGTGTCGACGCCGGCCGTCGCCAAGAGGTCGAGGCTTGCCGAAGTGTCGAGGTCTTTCATACTAAAAAGGAAACCTTGACCCTCTTCGCTGACAATCTTGTAAGGCTGGCGGCACGTGTACGCGCACTCGCCCCGGTTGCCGCTGCGCGCATCTTCCGCGCCGCTGAAAAAGCAAAGCCCGCTGTAGCTGTAGCAAAGGCTGCCGTGGCAGAAGACTTCTAGTTCGACTTCCGAGCGCGGGATTTGGGCGCGAATCTTCTTCACTTCCAAGGCCGTGAGCTCGCGGGCCAAGACCACTCGGCGGAAGCCTAGTTCTCTCGCCATCTCGACGCCGGCCAAGTTGTGGACGGCCAACTGCGTCGAAGCGTGGAGGCGCAAGGCCGGGAAGTGGGCGCGAGCGATTCTTGCGACCGCGAGGTCCTGGACGATGACGGCGTCGACTTCGAGGTCTTCGAGGGCCGCCATGGTGCGGACGAGATCGCCGAGCTCCTGGTCTTTGATCAGGACGTTGAGCGTGACCAAGACCTTCATTCCGTAACAGTGAGCCAGCGGCACCAGCTCGCGCAGGTCCTCGACGGTGAAATTCTCGGCGCGAGCCCGGGCGTTGAAGGCCTTCAGCCCCAAGTACACGGCATCCGCGCCGGCATTCAAGGCCGCGAAGAACTGGGCTCGGCCGCCAGCGGGCGCGAGGATCTCGGGAATTTTGTCAGGGAGCGTTGCCATAAGCCGCGCCTATTTAGCAAAAAAGCCGACTTAATTCAAGGAATACATGGAATTATGGCGTAAAGACGGGGGCTTCTGACCCCTCTTTTTTTACCCCTGAAAGGGCGAAGGGTCAAATTCGGCTCGAGCCGACCGATAGCTAGATCGTGAACTCTACCTCTCTAAAAACAAAAGTGAACGATTTCTTCGGAGAGGCGCTGGATTACCATCGCAGCCGATTGAATGCCGAGCGCACCGCCTTCTGCGAAACCTGGCTGCGCAAACGGGACGATGCGCTCGGACGAATGGTCGTCGTCTTGGTCGTGCTCTTTCACGGGGGCTCGCTTCTCCTCGACCCCATAATCGCGGACCAAGAACGCACCGTCGAAGTCCTCCGCTACGCGCACCTCGTGACGCTAGCGATCGTCCTCGGTTGGTACCGGATTCTTCGCCCGCTCGGCATGACCTTGCGCGTCGTGACGTTGCCGCTGCAGGTCGCGTCGATCGCGGGGTACCTCTATTTGACGCGCGAATACATCGTCGACGTCCAAATCGGCATCAACCTGCCGCTGCTCCGCATGTGGACGACCTGCATGATCATCGCGGTCTTCCAAATCATGATGACGCCGACGGTCGTCTGGGTGCCCGCGATGTCGGCCCTCTTGATGATCAGTGCTTCGCTCTGGGCCTGGTGGCCGAGTGAATTCACGATGAAGATCCTGCCGATTTCGTGTTGGGCTTTCGTCGCCGCGATGATCTTCCAGTGGGCGCAGATGATCAAGACCATCAACGAAGCACTGCGTGAGTTCGACGCCCGTGAGAAGGTGGCGAAGGCCGTGCGCGCTAGGTTGGAACGTGAACTTGAGCTGGCGCGCGAGATTCAAGACTCGCTGTCGCCTCCCGACACTTTGAAACGCGACAACGTCATTGCGTATTGCTTTCAGAAGAAGCACAGCCAGGTGGGAGGCGACTGGGCGGCAATGCGCCTCGGCGACCACGGTGAATTCTACGCGGTCGTCGCCGATGCGGCCGGCAAAGGGGTCCAAGCGGCCTTGGTCATTCATGCCGTGCAGTCGCTCTGGGCCGAGACCCTTGGTCGCCTCGACTTCGAGCCG
The DNA here is from genome assembly GCA_043781115.1 of Pseudomonadota bacterium. Classification (GTDB taxonomy): domain Bacteria; phylum Bdellovibrionota_B; class Oligoflexia; order Oligoflexales; family CAIYRB01; genus CAIYRB01. Next base: position 2,935 of record JAYWBY010000375.1, on the reverse strand, counting down.
CTCGCCTGGATCGAGCGCGTCAACCATGCGCTCTGTCAGCTCGGCGAAAAACAGCCGCACATGGTGACTTTGGGCATCATCAGGATCCACAACGGCAAATGCGTCTATTGGAGCGCCGGTCACTTACCACTTTTCGTCGTCTTGCGGCGACCGGCGGGCGAGGACCAGGTCCGAGTCATCCTCGGCCGCGGCACGCCGCTGGGCCTGAAAGAGGACATTCACATCGAGCCGGCCGAAACCGACCTCACGGGCAACGCTCACATTTCGCTGCTCCTCGGCTCCGACGGTGTATTCGACAAAGGCACCCTGTATCGAAGCAAAGACATCATCGCCATCCGCGACGGCCTCCGTCAGAAGGGCAATGCCGTCCTGGAAGACTGCCTGGCCGACGACGATAAGACATTAATCTGGATCGACAAGCCTGCAGCCTAATTTTGGCCGTGGCATGTGGTTTGCATTTCCTTTCCTCAAAGGAGGAACCGATGCAATCTCTCCCGCTCAAAACCGTCCGCCAAGAGTGTCACCTCACCGGCTACGACCATGAGGAAGAGTACTTCCACCAGCTCAACTGGGCTCTCATCTCCGCTCTCCGCGAAGAGCGGTCGAGAAAGCTGGCGCAGTTTGCCTCGGTCTCGTACTTGGCGCTACCCGAGGCGAAGCCGCACGGGTTCAAGAACTGGGTGGCGAAGCTGTTCACGCCGCGGCCCACTGGGATTGGAAGTTTCCCGGTCTAGAGTCAGGTGCTAGAGCACGTACTTGGCCAGCACCTTAAGCGAGTACTCTTGGAAGTGCGGGCGCCGGCCGTTTTTCAACGTTTGGCGCTCGTCGCTAACGTCTAAGCCACCACCCCATTGGATGATGCGGGCTGGCTGGTACTGTAAAGCGCTGAGTGAGAACTTCCAGCCGAAGGCCGATTCGACGACCTTGCGCGTTCCGCCATACCCAATGCGGCCGATAGTCAGAGGCATGATCGAGTAGTCCGCGGTCCAATCGTACCGGTCGCTATTCTCACCGACGTGCGTCGTGCCGAAGAAGCCGCCATAGCCGCCGCCCCGAACGAAGTCGCCGCCGCCGTAATCACCCGCCGGAACCGACATGCCCGAGAACGTCGCAATGCCGCCGGCGTGCCAACCCTTGATGAAGCCGTCGGCGACGATCATCTCTTCTTCCCAGTACATGCGAGCGTAGCTGTCATAGCCGTAGTAGGAGCTTTGGCCGGTCTTGCCGAACATCAGGCCGCCGCCAAAGGCCGTCTTGATCTTATAGAGGAGCGTGTGGGTGATGCCGCCGCCGATGCTGTTCAAGAGCCAGATCGGGAATTTTCCGGCGGAATTCGTCGGGCCTTTCACCGTCCACCAGTGAGGCCCGGCATAGAAGTTCATGTCGTCGATCATGCTATGGCTCGTGACGTCTTTCGAGACGTCGTCCCAGAGCGTCGGACCGTTGTCGGCGGGAGGCGCATCGGCGGTAGGTTTGTTCGCTTGCGCGGTCTTCTGCGGCTGCGGCGCTGGTTGGTCGGGGGTCGACGTCGCCGCAGGGGCGGGCTGATCGTTGGCCGGTTGCATGGTAGGCGCGCCTTGGGGCGCGTTCGGCTGCGTGGGAGCGTTGATCGGCGGCTTCACCGGGGCCTCGGGTTTTGGCGGCGCGGCGCCGTTGTAGAGCGGCGGCACGACGATCGTGTCTTGGTTGCCGGCGTCTTTGAAATTGTCGTTCTCGGCGAGTCGGGCGAACTTGACCCGCGACGCGATGGCCGCGACGCGGGCGCCGTCGCCGACCTGCACGGCATTGTCATAAGTTTGGCCGGTCAACTTAGCCACTGAGGTGTATGTCTTCACTTCGATCACTTGCGCAGTGCCGAGGTTTTGCTTTTGGAAGTCGAGCCAGGTGCCGTTCGCGGGGTGGAGGCTTTTGATCTCGGCGCGCACTAAGTCGACCCGGTCGCCGGCCTCGACGCCCTGCTCGGCGCCGCCCGACAACGTGATGTAGGCGCCTTGGACCGACGTGACGCTGACGTCGACGGGAATGCGGTTGAAGAGGCGGAAAACCAGGCGTTCCATTCGCTCTTTGACTGCCGACTCCGGGGCGTTGGCGAGCCAGTCGCCAGTGACGATCTCGGTCTCGAGAAGGTTTGATTTCAGGTAAGAGTCCATCAAACGCGCGGTGAGGCTAATGGTATCGCTGCGCGGAGTGACGGTCAGGCTGACGAAGCCCTGGAGCTCAAACTGGCTGCGCAGTTCTTCCCGGCCGTCGGCGGTTCCCCAAAGGGACGAGATCAAATCGTCGTTGAGCACGCGGAAGCGCCGCGCGCCGCGCACGGCCTCGGGGAATGCAACTTCGATCCCGGCCTTGTTGGCGACGACGGCGTTGTCGCCGCCTTCCCATTGGACCGGAATGACTCCGACCTGCTGGATGACGGGAAGCTTGGGTAGGGGCGTGGATGCTGCCAAAGTGCTGCCAGCCCCAACCAAGAAGGCGAGGGTGATCAGCGACAAGTTCAGCATCTTACATTTTTTCGATTTGATGGTTCGTGCCATCATAGGAGATCCTTCTTTTAACCTCTTCGATCACGGTCTCGATGTGCACTGGGCGTTTCCAGATGCGATGTAGGTTCTTCAGGGTCTCTAGGGTGGTGTCGTGCTTCAGGTCGATGCCGTCGTGGGAGTGCAGCAGCAGCAGCTCGCCCCTATTGCGGTAGTTTCCGTCGACCACTTTGATGATCGGTTGACCGAAGTTGGTCAACTGGGTCAGCAGGCGGTGTTTGATTTCCTTGAAGTCCCGACCGGAGATCACGTAGCGATTGTTCCGCCGATCGAAGTCGTAAATGAACATCTTGGATTCGTGGCAGAAGTCCTCGTCGAGGAATTCGTCCAGAAAAGTGATGTCGTTGTGGACTTTGCGGACTTCGAGCAGCTTTTTCCGGCCGAGTCCGGTGTTT